>JAENVX010000001.1 GCA_016650355.1 Bacteroidia bacterium
AGTTTAGTGCCGGATCACTTTGGTGGATATCCCTGGGATAAGGAGACGAAAGAAATACTTGATTTTAATTCACCATACATGTATGTCGATAAAATTAACACACCCTTGTTGATCATTCATGGTGATCAGGATTTACGTACTGGTGTAATTCAGTCGGAGATGTTATACAAGAGCTTGAAAATTTTAAACAAGCCAGTGGAATACATTCGCTATCCAAAAGAAGGGCACGAACTAACGCGTAGTGGCAACCCAGGAAGGATGATGGATCACATGCTGAGGGTGATAGAATTCTTTGAACGATATGTAAAACATCCGGAAGAACCGGCTGCTACATTAAAGTAGATGTGTATAATTTTGCTAAATTTGTGTGTATGAAGACAACACGCACAAATATTGAGCTTCGCGATGATTTGATAAAAGATATCATGCGTTTTGGTGAGATCAAAACTAAAAGAGAAGCGGTTGAGAAAGCTTTAGAGATGTATGCAAACTGGGTGAAGCGGCAAAAGCTTCGTTCTCTACGTGGAAAGATCGAATGGGAAGGAGATCTTATGAAGATGAGGGAAGGCAGATAACAATGATTTTCGATTCATCAGTTTGGATTGATTATTTGAAAGGGACAAGATCCAACAAGACCAATTTGCTAGATTTACAACTAGACGTTTATGGACAAACTGATGTTCACATGTGTCCGCCCATTTTTCAAGAGGTGCTTCAAGGCATACGTCTGGATGAGAAATATGAGTTGATCCGCGACTTACTATTCACATCACAGTTTCTTATTCTTGATCCTTACTATGTTTCTGAACAAGGCTCAAACATTTATAGGAAGCTACGCTCAAAAGGCACAACAATCAGAAAACCTAATGACTGTTTAATAGCTGCTTTTGCGATACACTTTGATCTTGAAGTGGTACACAGGGATATAGATTTTGATAAGATTGCTAAGTTTACTGCTTTGAGAATTCACAAAATATAAAGGACCAACCCCTTCAGATACTCTCCTTCCGAGTGGAAAATAGAAACCGGATGATCAGCGGGTTGTGATAAATGATGAAGGACTTTGATTTGTCTCCCCGCCTGAATGGCAGCAGACACTACAGTATCATAAAACAACTGTCGATCTACAACCTGTGAACAAGAGAAGGTAAAAATAATACCACCAGATTTTATGGTGCGCATGGCCTCAGCATTCAGGCGTTGATAACCTTTCATGGCCTGATGTTTAGCTTCCTTGTGTTTGGCGAAGGCAGGCGGATCAAGAATGATCACATCGTAAACATCCTTTTTATCTTTTAAGAATTCAAAGGTATCCAGGGTAAAACATTCGTGTTGGATTGGATCAAACCCATTTAGTTCGATGTTTTTTCTCGTAAGAGCAACAGCTTTCTCAGAGGCATCAACTGAATGAACGACTTCGGCACCGGCTTGCAACGCATAAACCGAAAAACCTCCTGTGTAGCAAAACGTGTTTAGTATTTTCTTTCCTTTGGAAAACACACTCAGCAAATTTCGGTTTTCTCGTTGGTCTAAGAAAAATCCAGTCTTTTGACCGAGTTCCCAATCGACATAAAATTTATTGCCATGTTCACTTACAATATGAGGGACAACACCCATCCCGAATAGGTACTCTCCGTCTTTGCTTCCTTCCTTCGATGCGTTTTTGTAATAGATAGCATGAAGACTTTCTTTAAAAACAATTTTCAGAGCATTGGAAATCTCTTCACGGTCTGCCTGCATTCCTGCAGAATGAGCTTGTACAACAGCAACACCATTGTATATATCAATAACCAATCCTGGAAGGCCATCGCCTTCAGCATGGATGAGCCGATAGCAGTTTGTGTATTCGTTTGGAATGTCTGTATTCGTACGCAAAGAATAAGCTGCCATAATTTTATTAATCCAAAACTCAGCACCAGGTTTATCATTTTCGAATGATAGTACGCGAATGGTAATGCTACCTTTCTGGTAATGCCCATACGCAAGTGTTTTGTTTTTACTGTCTTTTACTTCTACCCAATCTCCATCTTTTGGTTCGCCTTCCATTTTTTGAATAGCTCCGGAAAATATCCAAGGATGGTAGCGCTGTACCGAAAATTCTCTTCCGGCTTTCAAAAAAACTATAGTATTGATTTCCATGGGCTAAACATACCAATAATTTTTTCGAATGAGATTAGTTTTAGACCTTGACAACATCGCAAAGGCTTCGATATATTTGATGACGAAATTTATATGATTATACGAATCTATTTTTATGTACTGGTAGCTGCAAGTATTATTACAGCCTGTACTCAGCAACAATCTGAAGAAGACACAAAAAGTCGTGAAGCAACTGAGGTGATTGTTCAATCGAAAGCGGATAGCATCTCATTAGATCCAATTCCATTTGGGGCCAATCAGGAGACATTCGAAGACAGCCCGGGACTGGTACGCATAACTGTAAAAGATGTGGCCGGAGCAATTTTACAGCAGGGAAATTACTTCCATGGGAAACGTGAAGGAATCTGGTCTGAATTTCAAGCCAATGGCCTGCTCAAAAGCGCCACTTCGTACGTCAACGGAATTAAGGAGGGACTTTATGTTGAGCTGAATCAAAGCGGGCAAATGACCAAGCGATATTTTAATCATAAAGGAATGCGCCATGGTGAGTATCGTGAATTCAATTATTCTACAGTAAAAGAAGAACGCACCTATAATTACGGGAGACTAGAAGGTGTTGTTAAAATTTATTACGATGGGGGTAAAATCATGGAGGAAGGGGCCTACCAAAATGGCTTAAGAGAGGGTGTTTCCAAGTGGTATGATCAAAATGGAAATGTTACCATTACGTATGAATACAAAAATGGCGAATTGATCAAAAAATAGTACTTTTTATACCAAAAGTGAACCTTAAGCATTATAATTGCGTATGTAGATAGGCGGTGCAACTTTGCATCAGAAGGCGTTGAAAGAAGAGAATAAAATCAATAAACTTTTAAAACTTTTTGACAAACAGAAGCATCATTTCTGATTAGAATAATTAACTCAAATCTTGTAAAGAATATGAAAAATTTTGGATCACTAATGTTGGCTGCAGTATTGGGAAGTGCAATCACTATAGCAGCCACCCAATGGATGGGTGAAAAGAATGACCCTATAAAAATTGAACACATTTCAGGAACACCAATTTCACAAGTGGGATACACAACCAATGAAAAAGGTGAAATGGTACCGATGGATTTCACAGGTACCGCAGAGAAAGTAACCAAGGCCGTGGTTCACATTCGGTCAACGCAAACTGTCAGCACTACCAGAAGAGGCCAGCAAGAAATACCAGAGCAGTTTCGCCAATTTTTTCAATTCGATCCTGGACCACGCGGCCCAAGTCAGAGCACAGGTTCTGGTGTGCTCATCAACAAAGACGGATACATTGTAACAAATAATCATGTTGTAGAAGGAGCAGATGTCGTTAACGTTACCCTGTACGACAATCGCGAATTGAAAGCAGAAGTCATTGGTACCGACCCTGACACGGATTTAGCTGTTATAAAAATTAATGAAAAGGATCTTCCGTATTTGTCTTTTGTTAACTCAGACGATTCAAAAGTAGGCGAGTGGGTGTTGGCAGTTGGAAACCCCTTTAACCTAAACTCAACGGTTACCGCTGGGATTATAAGTGCCAAAGGAAGAAATATTGGTATAATTAATTCCTCAAATAACGAACAAAACAGAACAGCTATTGAATCTTTTATTCAAACAGATGCTGCCATAAATCCTGGAAACAGTGGAGGTGCACTGGTCAATTTACAAGGCGGCTTGCTGGGCATCAATACAGCAATAGCAAGTCCAACGGGTTCGTATTCTGGGTATGGATTTGCTGTTCCTTCTAACATCGTAAGCAAAGTTGTTGAAGACTTGCTTGCTTTTGGAACTGTGCAAAGAGGTTGGCTAGGTGTACAAGTTCAAAATGTAAATGGCGACATGGCAAAAGAATATGATCTTGATGTAAAAGAGGGAGCTTATGTTGCCGAATTTCCAGAGAAGAGTGCGGCTAAAGAAGCTGGTCTAAAACAGGGAGATGTTGTTGTAAAATTAGATGGCTCACCAATAAAGTCGAGCACTGCGTTAATAGAGTACATAGGTCGTAAAAGACCAGGTGACAAGATTGTGGTTGTTGTAAACCGCAAGGGTAAGGAACTTAACTACACCGTTACTCTTAAGAATAAATCGGGCAATGTTGGAACGGTGACGCGAGAAGAAAAGGATGCCGTAGCCTCGCTTGGTATCGAATTGCAAGATCTTGACGCCAAAACGCTGAATATGCTGGACATTGACTACGGTGTTAAGGTTAAATCTGTCGGAAATGGTAAATTAGCTCGTTACACAGATATGGAGGAGGGCTTTATCATCACACACATTAATGATCAACCAGTGAAATCTGTTGAAGAAGTAAATGAATTAATAAAAAAGAGAAAACCTGGTGACAGTATCACCTTTTCAGGGATATATGAGGGATCACCAAGGGAATACTTTTACGGATTACGGATATAATTAAATTTAGATGTATGAGACGACTATTTAGAAAAGGCGAACGTGTTCGCAACAAAGTGGATGGTAAAGTGATGGAGGTCTTGAAGTATCTTAAAACAAATGTGGTAGAAGTAAAGTGGTTTGACCTTACCTCGAAGGAAGTTCGAACGAATAAGATAAAGGAAGACAAGCTGTCAAAAGCAGCCTAATGAAAACCCCGCCCAGAGCGGGGTTTTTTATTTCCAACTGTTTATTAAAATCAGGGTCATTCATATCTAAAAAGAAACGAGACTCTAAAGCAGCTTAGTTTTATCTTTTAATGTCATCACTTTTACTTTCTTTGCACCCGTGAAAGTTTTGATACTGCATCAACATTATAAGACGCCTGAAACCGGAGGAGCTTTGCGTTCCTATTTTCTGGCTAAGGCGCTGGTTGGAGCGGGTATAGAGGCTGTTGTTATCACCGCTCACAATGAAAAAAAATATAAAACAGAAACGCAAGAAGGTATTGAAGTGCATTACCTGCCCATTGCATATAATAACCGTTTTGGTTTTGAAGCAAGAAGTCTTTCATTCTTAAAATATGTTTGGTGTGCTGTACGATTGGCTTCCAAGATCAAGGGAATCAACTATTGCTATGCAATTTCCGTCCCGCTTACGGTAGGTGTTGCTGCCATGTCGATCAAAAAAAGAAATGGCATTCCGTATATATTTGAGGTAGGTGACCTTTGGCCAGACGCTCCCATTCAAATGGGTTTTATTAAAAATTATTTTTTTCAGCAGGCTTTATTTTCGCTTGAAAGATCTATTTATAAATCCGCAGAATCCATAATTGCACTTTCACCTGCTATTAAGACAGCGATTGAAAAGAAAATTCCAGGGAAGTCTATTCATATGATTCCCAATATGGCAGACACGGAATACTTTAAACCTGAACCAAAGCTACCTTATCTAGAAGATAAGTTTGTTGTAAAGAATAAGTTTGTGGTCTCCTATATAGGAGCAATTGGTGTTGCTAATGGTTTGGATTATTTTATTGAATGCGCCAACGCCTCCCGGAAGGCAGAATTGCCAATTCAATTTTTACTGTGTGGTGATGGGGCATTACTTGAGCGGCTGAAAAGAAACGCAAAACATCTTGGGCTTCAAAATTTATCATTCATCGATTTTGTAAATCGTGAAGGAGTACAGGAGGTTATGAAAGTAACCGATGCTTCTTTTGTGTGTTATAAGAACCTGCCGATTTTAGAAACGGGTTCGCCTAATAAATATTTTGATGGGCTCGCGGCAGGCAAACTGATTGTAATCAACTTTGGTGGTTGGATAAAAAAAGAAATTGAGGAAGCTGGCTGTGGTATTTATGTTAATCCGTTACAGCCAACTGATTTTGTAAAGAAGATCCGTCCGTTTCTCTCTGATCAAAAGTTCCTTTTACAGTATCAAGCATCTTCGAGAACGTTGGCAGAAAGAAAATATTCTAGAAGACAACTAAGTGAAGCTTTTTCAAAACTATTCCCTTAACAAAGAAAAATAATTTGTTAAAGAAATTTTTCGGAGTACCACCTACGACAGAATCTTTTAATATTTAACAAGGCCCAAGACCTTCTTGCCCAAATCATTTAATTCTGAAGTGCCATATTTTTCCTGTTCCCATTTGCGTGGATCACCCGGAAAAGCATATCCATCTGGTGCGATACGATTTTTCCACGAGTTGATTCTCCATTGTTTTAATTCTTCGTTCTCCTCCTCTGCTGGCATCATAGAAATGTATTGGGCTATCCTTACTTTATCTTTGGATAGATTGGGGCGAATGCCATGTGGCTGTGTACTGTTGAAGATGAGCAAGTCACCGGCTTTTAATTTCACCTTCTCAAACTTACCTTCAAATCCACTGGTATCGGGCTTGAAGCGATTACGATCTTCAGGTTGAGTCAATTTCCAGGTATCGTAGGTGCGATATAATTCAGGTATGCATTGAAACCCACCCATGTTCTCGTCATCCTGATCGGCCAGCGCCAATACACCTTGCACATTTTGAGGTTTGGTTTCAGGATCATAATCCCAATGAATAAAACCCTTGTATTCAAATCCTGGCCGAATGGGGAAGTTCAGGTTAGCACGATCAATAGTGACCCACAATTTTTCTGTTCCCCATATATCAACAAAAGCATCATACACACGCTGCATTTGCCTGTTGTTCCAAAGCATTTGATGATTGTACACTTCTACCATTCCAGTGCCCACAAGTTCTTTCATCTCCATGTCTGCACGCGGTTTGGTGTACCATGTTGACGAGTCATTCTTGTCCTTTTCTTCAAACTCCCAAATAAAATCTGCAGTTGCAAGCGCTTGCTCCCTCGGCACAGCATTCTTTATTATTACATAACCGTTCTGTATCCAAAATGCCCAATCCCCCTCGCTTAAAATGCGCAACGGTTTTCCGTTTGACCGGTCATTCAATTTTATTTTGCTGCTCGTTGCTGTAGATGGATTGCCCGGAATCTTCTTGTGGTTTTTGTTGGGGCTCTGCGTTGGAGCCATGGTCTTGTAGTTTTCCATTGACATGAGGTTTAGTGCCGAATAATTTGATCGAAGTTAGTTTTAGTCTTACCTATTTCTACCTCACGATTGATATTTTTTTGAACGAAATTTTATCTTTTTCAAGATCGCGTTCGGTTAAGTTCAATTACAACACGCACTCAAATTATTTATTGATGCCGCAAATAATCTCTGACATTCCGTTTCCTGTCGGATCATAATCCACTCTGACTTCAAAAGATTGTTCAAGAATTTGAACCTGGGAAATATTTCTTATGATGTATGCTCTCCAGCTTTCTTTTTGTCCGTTATATAGTTGCTCCGTAGTAGGTATGCGCCATGCAGAGAGCTGAAGATGTTTCCTGCTAAACTTTCCAATCAAGTAAGGCTCAACTACCCGCCAGTCTTTATGTGAAGTAGTGGTGTTTTCATACCAGAACCGAATCAGACTTTTAGATTCAATGGCTTGGCTTATAATTGATATGTTATCTTTTTCTGGAGGTGTCAATATAAAACTAATTTCAAAAGACTCCTTTATTTCCCTTTTTTCTCAAGTTCAAGATAAGTAGAGGCATCATTTATGACACCACCCTTGATCCAGGCTTTGCCATTTATCTTCAATTTGCTATCAACAAATTTATAGTTACCATTGATAATCAATATTTTTCCCTGATTAAGATTTATGTCTAGAATAATCTCTTTTTTTTGTTCACCAATTGACCACTTACCTCTATAGTCTTGCCAAGCCAATGTGTTATCACTGTCAAAATTAAATGAAGCTTTTCGAAAATCCACATTGTTTATTATGAACAAATTTGTTTCCCAATTTCCAATAATTTTATCTTCATCAGAGATGCACCCAAAAACGAGAAAGGAGAATGATAACAATATAAAGATTTTCATATTTTCTCTATCCTTAATTAATTATAACATTATTATTTTTTTCAAATTGATAGATATTGATGATAAGCTGACCAAACAAATTACTCTGGAATCTATCAATGTAGCCTAAATCATTCTGAAGCATACAGATAACAGGCACCCAATTTTTATATTTTTCATCGAATTCAGTCCGCTCTTCAAAAGGCCATAAATAATTCCTACTGTTTCTAATTTCAAGGGGCAAGATTTGAATATTGTTTTCATCTTTCATTGGAATTGGGAACCAGTTGTGAGCTAGATTGTTTCGAATGTTTAGAATTTCTACCACCTGCAGGTCATCAAAAAATTGATTATAAAATTGTTTTGTAGCAAACTCACTCTGTCTAACCTGACCCCAGTCTAAATAGTGTCTGACAAAACCCCTTTTATCATATTCTTTAGCAGCCTTAGGATGATTTATCAAATAAATTAGTCTAGCAAGGTTATCCAATAATATCCCAATGTGAAAGTAAAATTCCTTAACGGGTTTTGTAAATAGTATGTGTCCCCTTTTGTATTGATGCTTTTCCGCATCCAAAAAAGCGAGATGAGTATTTCCCAAAGACGTAACTACTTCATAATGGGATTTTCCAAGTTCTCGATATGCTTGTTTAATCTTATCATCTATGGTTATCTCAGCAGATAAGACGGATGAATCAATTCCAATGTTTATGGCATATCTGAATTTTGCCCAATTTTCTATTGACAGTTTGAGTGTGTCTCTGATTAAAGTTTCATTTTCATCAAGATCTTCATCAAGATAGTTGAATTGTGAAGGAATTGATCTTGCCATTTTTTACTAATTCTGCGGTGGCACTCACGACTCTATTCTTTCGAAAATTTTACCCGTCTTCTTATTTTTTAAAATCAATTTCTTGGCGCCATAGTGAGTTACTTCTTCCTTCACTAAGTAATGATCAGCATCGAATTCTACTAAGTGAGCATCTTTGGTTACCCCAACTTTTCCTCTCCAGATATCAAGCTTTACAGGTTCCCATTGTTTAGTTTTGGCCGAGCGATAGGCTGCATCCAATACGGAGTTGACTACATATCCATCATAGAAAGTTTCTTTAGGCTGCGTTCCTTTCTCCATGGAATTGAACATGTCCATAAACATATGGTTATAACCTAATTCATTTAATTCATCACCAACCGGAAACAACCAGCCTTTGTCGCTCTCTGCTTTTTCCGATATATAGTTCGCTGCTTTTCCAGTAGTAAACATCTCAAATCCAGTTCTAAGAAAACTGTTTATCCAAATTGTTCCCTCTGTGCCCATTACTTCATCGCGCAAATCCAAACCACCGCGAAAAGTCCAGCTAACTTCAAATTGACCTATAGCGCCATTCTCATATTTCACCATACCAATGGCGTGATCTTCAGCGTCAATTGGTTTTACTTGTGTGTCGGCCCAGCACATTACCTCAACAGGTCGGATGTCCTTACCAATATAACTGCGCGAAATTTCTACGCAATGGCAACCAAGATCGAGAATACAACCACCGCCAGCTTGTTCAATGTCCCAAAACCAATCGCTGTGTGGGCCAGG
>JAENVX010000002.1 GCA_016650355.1 Bacteroidia bacterium
CTTGGAATATAGTGCTCATCAATAACGATGGCTGTATTGCGAGATATGTTGCGGGCGATTTTTTTCTTTCTTTTCTTATTTATAAAACTACCAAAACCCCTTACATAAATATTTTGGCCACTGGCCATTGAGGATTTGATGATACTAAAAAATGCTTCGACAGAGGCAGAAACATCTGCTTTGTCAATGCCTGTTTTGTCTGCGATTTGATTGATAACGTCTGCTTTGGTCACGGTGATTTCGTTTTAAGGATATAAAATTCAGGTCGGCAAATTTAAGACAGAACCGGCAAACACAAAATGAATTCTTTGATAATCAAAATTTTACCCAATTAGTTGGCACGATAATCCGATGTAAAATGGACATTGAACGTTTACGGAAAATAGGAAAACCATTAATTGGCAGGAAATAGTAGGTTTACTTCACAAAAAAAATTCTGACGAGTTGACAAAAACTAAAGGAGAAGATTTTCAACATTCTATAAACAAGGATGATAATTATATAGAGAACCACTTGGCGCGGAAGAAATTTTCACGGAAACTCCTCTTTTGGTATGCTGAAAACAGGCGCAACCTTCCGTGGCGCCATACAAAAGACCCCTATAAAATCTGGCTCTCCGAAATTATTTTGCAGCAGACAAGGGTAG
Source organism: Bacteroidia bacterium (assembly GCA_016650355.1). Classification (GTDB taxonomy): domain Bacteria; phylum Bacteroidota; class Bacteroidia; order Cytophagales; family Cyclobacteriaceae; genus ELB16-189. The sequence goes on from JAENVX010000002.1 coordinate 647, forward strand.
CCCAAGGCATTCCATATTATCAAAGGTTTATCAGGCAATTCCCAACGGTATTTTCATTAGCTAAGGCAAGCGAGCAAGACGTGTTAAGACTTTGGCAGGGACTTGGCTATTATACACGCGCCAGAAACTTACATCATTGTGCACTCGAGGTCGTAGAAAATTTTCATGGGAAGTTTCCAGATAATTTTAAAGACCTGAAGAAACTAAGGGGGATTGGATCATACACAGCAGCGGCAATAGCCTCCATTTCTTTTCACCAACCGGTAGTGGTTGTGGACGGAAATGTTTTTCGTGTGCTCGCTAGAATATTTGGCATCACTAAGGATATCTCCGAATTAAAAACAAAGGATTACTTCTTTGCTCTCGGCAATGAATTGATTTCAAAAGAACATCCTGATGAATTTAACCAGGCCATTATGGAGTTTGGGGCAACGCATTGTTTGCCTAAAATTCCACTATGTGGGGAGTGCATTTTTAATAAGGATTGCATTGCCAATACACATGATTTGCAGACTGTATTGCCCGTAAAGAAGAAAAAACAAAAAGTAACGAAGCGCTATTTTTATTACGTCATCATTCGTAAGGGGAAGAAAGTAGCGATGAGAAAACGGAATGAAAAGGACATTTGGCACGGACTCTTTGATTTCTATTTAGCAGAGACAACCAAGCCAAGCAATCTCCAAAAATTGCGAGAGGAAAATAAAATCCTTAAAAATGTACAATCAGATGCACTAAGCAAGACGTATAAGCACCAATTATCGCATCAGCAACTCCTTGCTAAGTTTATTACAGTTGATCTCTCCACATTACCTGCCGAAATGTTAAAAGTTGGGTTTAAGTTTTATAGTATATCTGAAATTAAAAAATTACCAAAACCTGTTTTGATTCTGCGATACCTGAAAGACGAGGGGATTTTGGAATAATGGCCACAGATTCACAGATTATAAATTCATACACCTTAATATGGGAATCTGTGGCCATGAATATCAGCCGTAAATCAATTTCATTTTTATATTTTTGCATGATCTATTGCATTTAAACTTCATTTAATCCATCAATCTTATGTCTGGCGTTAACAAAGTAATATTAGTAGGCAGGTTAGGAAAAGATCCTGAAGTGCGCAATCTCGAGAATGGGGTTACCGTGGCCAATTTTAGCTTGGCTACGTCTGAAAATTATAAGGACAGAGTCACAGGTGAAAAAAAAGAAGTGACCGAATGGCATAACATCTCACTATGGCGCGGTCTTGCGGATGTTGCAGCTAAATATTTGCACAAAGGAGACATGGTTTATATCGAAGGTAAGCTTCGCACACGTTCCTGGGAAAAGGAAGGGGTTACACGCTACACTACTGAAATAATAGGAGACAACATGACCATGTTAAGTACAAAAGCTAACAGCGGAGGAAATTCTGAATATAAACCTTCAGCCCCACAACAGTCAGCCAGTAAATCAGATTCTGGTCCCTCGAACGAGCCTACAACAGACGACCTTCCTTTTTGATCAATTCTAATGCGTGTGCAGGTTTCGTGTTTGATTCTACCTCACCCCATAATGATACCCTGGTCACGCAAAGTTTGGATGGTGTGAGGTTCAAATGTTATATCGGCTTGAGTCTTGTTGTGGTTTTGTTAGCAATAACATCCTGCTCAAAATCGTATCAGCCGAAACCCAAAGGATATAACAGGCTTAATTTACCAGAGGCAGCTTATCAATTTTTACCTGATACTTTCCCGTATCGGTTTGAATACTCATCACACGCAGAATTATTGCGGGACCCCTCTCCTTATAGCGAGCGATTTTGGATTCAGATTCACTACCCCGAATTAAAGGCAAACATTCATGTTACGTACAAGCGAATCAACAACAGTGAACAATTGCTGAAGGAATTTTTGAATGACTCCTATACCCTCACTGCTAAACATCAGATTAAGGCATATGCCATTGATGAAACGTACACCCGAACGCCAAGCGGCAAGACGGCCATCATTGCAGAACTGGATGGTGAAGTACCAAGTCAGTTTCAATTCACAATGACAGATTCTACAAAGAATTTTTTGAGGGGCGCTCTTTATTTTGATACGAAGGTGCAGAACGATTCACTGCAGCCTGCCATTGATTATGTAAAGAAAGATGTAATGCGATTGATCAATACATTGGAATGGAAAAATTAATAATCAATTTGTCGATAAGCTCATATTCCAATTACCAACATTGGCTAATTTGCACCAAGCCTGATTTGACAATCGGCTAATCGACACATTGGCTAATTTTTTTGACACCTCGATTGAATTTCTAAAAGGCGTTGGTCCCCAACGAGCTGCTTTGTTACAGAAGGAGCTAAACCTTTTTACGTTTGGCGACCTTATCCAATATTATCCCTTCCGCTTTGAAGACCGCACTAAATTTTATACGGTTAAAGAAGTGAATGAAACAATGCCTTTCGTGCAGATAAAGGGCAAGATCAACAACATGGGCATTGTGGGTGGTGGTTTTAAGAAACGACTTGTAGCTTCTTTCACGGATGGAACTGGTGACCTTGAACTCGTCTGGTTTCAGGGTATTAACTGGACATTGGAGAAAATTAAACCAGGAATTGACTATATCATTTTCGGGAAACCTAATCGGTTTGGCAGAACACTTTCTATAGCACATCCGGAGATTGAGCCGATAACTTTAAAAAGTGAGAAGGGAGGATTTCCTGCCCGTCCGGCAGGCGGGCTTCAACCCGTTTACTCACTCACAGAAAAACTAAAAACACGGCACCTCGACAGTAAATTTATTTCAAAACTTCAGCAGGAAATATTAAGAGCAGCACAACCACACATTCGTGAAACCCTGCCGGATACACTACTAAAAAAGTATAATTTCTTACCCAAGAAAGCAGCGCTGTTAAACATTCATTTCCCTCAAAGCCTGGAGCAATTGTCGCAGGCACAACAGCGATTAAAATTTGAAGAATTATTTTTTATCCAACTGCAGTTATTGAAGTTGAAAATAGTTCGGCAAGAGAAATTTAAGGGACAAGTTTTTAATGATACCGCTATCCTGACAACGTTTTACAAAGATCATTTGCCGTTTGCACTTACCGAGGCACAGAAGAAGGTAATTCGGGAAATTTATACGGATATGAAGTCGGGTAAACAAATGAACCGCCTTTTGCAGGGAGATGTAGGCAGTGGAAAGACGATTGTAGCATTTATTTGCATGCTTTTAGTGATCGGTAGTGATGCCCAGGCAGCCTTAATGGCACCCACTGAAATTCTTTCACAACAGCATTTTATTAACCTTAAAAAATATGCTGACCAGGTAGGGATCACTATTGCACTACTAACAGGCTCTACAAAAAAAAGCGCACGAAAAATTTTAAACGAACAACTGCAAAGTGGTGAATTAAAAATTTTAGTAGGTACGCATGCCCTTATAGAAGATAAGGTTCAGTTTAATAATCTGGGACTTGCTGTAATTGATGAACAACATCGATTTGGAGTAGCGCAGCGTTCGAAATTGTGGCAGAAAAATTCAGGGCTGTATCCACATGTATTGGTGATGACCGCAACCCCCATTCCACGCACACTGGCCATGACATTGTATGGAGATTTGGAGATTTCGGTTATCGATGAGTTGCCAAAAGGAAGAAAGCCGATAAAGACAACACATCGCTATGATTCACATCGGTTGCAAGTGAATGGTTTTATAAAACAACAAGTGGAAGAAGGCCGGCAAATTTATATTGTATATCCATTGATTGATGAAAGTGAAAAGCTTGATCTCAAGCATTTGATGGATGGATACGAAAGCATCACGCGCGCGTTCCATGAACTACCAATCAGCATTTTGCATGGCAAAATGAAACCGGAAGCAAAAGAGTTTGAGATGGCACGGTTTGTAAAAGGCGAAACAAAAATTATGGTAGCCACCACGGTGATTGAAGTTGGTGTTGATGTACCCAACGCCTCGGTGATTATCATTGAAAGTGCAGAACGTTTTGGGTTGTCCCAACTTCATCAGCTACGTGGAAGAGTAGGTCGTGGGGCTGATCAGTCGTATTGCATTCTTATTACGGACTATAAAATAAGTGCCGATTCTAAAATCCGCATCGAAACCATGGTGCGCACCAACAATGGTTTTGAAATTGCGGAAACCGATCTCAGGCTGCGTGGCCCGGGCGATTTGATAGGTACTCAGCAAAGTGGTTTGTTGGATCTTACTATAGCCGATTTAAGTAAAGACCAACAAATCCTTCAGGA
>JAENVX010000003.1 GCA_016650355.1 Bacteroidia bacterium
AAATGTTTAGCCGCTCAAACTATAATCAGTTAACAAACTCCCTTGGCACACAGACTGCACAAACTACCGGGTTCAGTCTTTTGTACACAAAAAATTTTAACAATTTAAAAGATTTGTGGATCAAGCGAAGAAAAGAGGTAGAGGAAGAAGGATCAATCGCAGAGGAGGGAAGTGATTGACCGATTGCCTCAACGCCTGGGTTTCGTGAAAAAGGGGCAAATCCAGAATCAATTTATTTTTAAGAATTAGTAAGAAGTTTTAATCAGTGAATTGCTTAATTTCAACTTGCAAAACAACCCTCCTATGGACTTAACCGGTTTCATGAAAAAATACGCTGACCAAATCAGCGGACAATTCACAGAATATGACAGCAATCTCTCCATCATCGTTGTGCCAGTGGCTGGAGGTAGATTTCAAACAGTGCTGGGTAAAATCAAAAAAAACGATCTCTACAATCGTAAATTGATCATGTTTATTTCAAAAGTCTGCCTCGTTATTCCAGGAATTGATTTTCAGCTCCTCTTGGAGCAAACTGCATTCTTTAACTATTGCAGATTTGTAATAGTCGAAGGTTATATTCAGGTAGAGGCAGCATGTGCCTTAGACAATATTTCTGAAGAAACTATTAAAGAAATGATTCAAGAAGTAGCAAATCTTGCCGACCAATATGAGATGAAGCTCACCGGAGCAGATGTCCATTAAAAATCAAAAGTCCTAAATTCCGCTTAGCTTTGTGCCAATGCAAGCCGTCTTATCGCCCAACCTGTATAAGGTTTGGGAGGAAAGTCCGGGCAACATAGAGCATCGTACTTCCTAACAGGAAGGGGCCGACAGCAACGTTAGCCACAGATAGTGCCACAGAAAATAAACTACCAGGCTCGACTTGTCGAGACGGGAAAAGGTGAAAAGGCGGGGTAAGAGCCCACCGCTCCAAGGGTGACTGCGGGGGCATGGCAAACCTTACGAGTTGAAAGGCCAAATAGGCTCCGATTTGCGAACGGCTCGTTCCATTCAGCTTCGATTTATCGGGGCAGAGTATCGGGGCGGGTAGGTTGATTGATCCTGATGGTGACGTCAGGACTAGATAAATGATAAGAACCCTGACTTGTCAGGAGGACAGAACCCGGCTTACAGGCTTGCATTACTTGAATATATTTGCGGACCTACAAAGGCGCGCTTGATGCAATATTTTTATAAGTTCATTCAAATTCCATAATTTACTCGGTCAGAGTAAAATTATCTCAACCAAAAAAACTCATTACTGTGCCAAAAATCCTAATCATTGAAGATGAAGCCAGCATCCGAGCTGTGCTTCGAGATATTTTAAAAGATCAAGAAGAATTAAAGCTTGAAATAGATGAAGCTAAAGATGGAGCAGAGGGTCTTTCTAAACTTGAGAATGATTCTTATGATCTGGCCTTTTGTGATATCAAGATGCCAAAAATGGATGGCATGGAGGTTTTGCAAAAAGCCAAAGCGAAAGGTATTACTACAACCTTTATTATGATTTCTGCTCATGGATCTACTGAAATGGCTGTAGATGCCACGAAATTTGGCGCCTACGATTTTCTTCAAAAACCACCTGACTTAAATCGATTGTTAATTACTTTGCGAAATGCGTTGGACAAGACTTCTAATCTTACGGAAATAAAAACGCTTCGAAAAAAAGTATCTCAAAAATTCGAGATGATTGGCAATTCTTCCGCTCTGGCAGCTATAAAAGAAATGATTGAAAAGGTTGCTCCAACGGATGCTCGTGTTTTGATTTCGGGACCCAATGGTGCTGGAAAGGAATTGGTCGCACAAGCGCTACATGTAAAAAGTAACAGGTCAAACGCTTCATTTATAGAAGTCAACTGCGCGGCAATCCCATCTGAGCTGATTGAAAGTGAATTATTCGGTCATGAAAAAGGATCGTTTACGTCCGCCATAAAGCAAAGGATAGGAAAATTTGAACAAGCAGATGGCGGCACTTTGTTTTTGGATGAAATTGGGGATATGAGTTTGTCAGCGCAGGCAAAAGTGTTAAGAGCGCTACAAGAGAATAAAATAACGCGTGTAGGTAGTGATAAAGATATCACAGTAAATGTGCGGGTGATTGCGGCAACCAACAAAGATTTAAAAAATGAGATTAGTGAGAATCGATTCCGCGAGGACCTGTATCACCGATTAAGCGTTATCCTTATAAAGGTTCCGTCTTTAAATGATAGAAAAGAAGATATTCCCCTATTGATCGAACAGTTTCTTTCTGATATAGCAGCAGAACATGGAACAAAAATCAAGAAGATTGATTCAAAAGCAGTTAAAGAACTTCAGAATCAAAACTGGACTGGGAATATACGCGAACTAAAAAACGTTGTCGAGAGACTCGTTATTATGAGCAGTGATAAAATAGAAAGTGAGGATGTAAAAAAATATCTGTAAATCAGATCTTCTTTTCAACAACACCTTTCTTCACATCTTTCTTGCTATAAGTAGGGCAAGTGTACTGGCTACAAGCAGAAACAAAGGCTGCTAAAACGATAATGGCTAAAACTTTCTTCATGAGAATTGGCTTTGGTTATTACCAAAAGTATTAAATTTTACTTTTTAAACAAATTTAATCTTGATTAACGGCCAATTAGCGACTTTTTTGGCACTTAAACTAAAAGATTACAACCCCTAATATCACTATTGTCAAACCTGCCAAGTACCTCAAAACAACCATTTTGATGAACTTTCCCTAAATCTTGGGTTTCAATAAAGGCACAAGAATGAAGATTGGCAAGGTCAATCACATTAATTCCACCAGTTTTGCCGATATCCTCAAGTTTGAATGGATCATTTAGATCACGAGCCAGCACTTTCATCCAAGGGGGTAATCTGAACGTGCCATTAGCTATGGAATATGCTTGCGACATAAGTTCTGTCATTCCATACTCGGAGTGGATGGCTCGAACATTAAATTTCTTCTGAAGAATTAAATGCAATTCTTCCCGAGTCAATTCACTTCTTCTTCCTTTCATTCCACCTGTCTCCATGACCAGGCAATGACTTAAATCAATTTCAAATTTTTCTGCCAACTCTAACAACGCAAATGAAACTCCCAGCACTAAAATTTTTCGATCACCACCTTTTAGCTCTTGTGTTTTTTTTATCAGCGCTTCCAGGTTGTGCAAATAAAACCCAGCCTCAGTAGATTGACTTTCACGTATAAAATAATTGACCATGGAAATCAGTGATGAACCATCGCGTTCAAGATAAGAGGGCAAAAGAGCTAGGATATGATAGTCATTAAGACTACCAAAAAAATACTCAAAATTCAGCTTTGTGTTGTTCTCATAAAATGAAAGGTGAGGAACTATGTGTCGGCTGGTTCTAGATCCGCTTGTACCACTACTTCTGAAGACAATTTCTGGATTATGTTGGGTGCCTGTTATCACATGATGTGTTTTAAAAAATGATACCGGCAAAAATGGAATCTTATCCAACGCATCAACATCCTTCGGATTGATCCTTAAATACCTCATAAAGTCAGCATAAACTTTATTCTCCTTAGCTTGCTTAATAAAGATACCTAGGGCAATATCTTTAAAAGTACTGTCGTTTACGGTATATAAATCCTGTTCAAAACTTTTCAAAGTCTGTAAGCGTTGTTTAAATTACAAGCGTATAAAAGTAGAAAATGAAGTCGATTTGGGGATTAAGTCTGGTGACGTTTTTTGGGGTAATAGCTTTTTCCTGCCTGGAGGCACCACAATATTCTGCAATACCAGATATTGAATTTGAGCAAATTGTCTTTAAGGACGTAAAAGATGCTTCCTCCGCTGATTCCTTGATCGTATCGATAAAATTCAGAGATGGGGATGGCAATGTTGGGCTTGACCCGTCTGAAAAGCAACCGCCCTATAATGACAAATATTATTTTCAGTTTGCCGATAAGAGTTACATCACCTACAAGACTAAACGAACTGTTCCCGGATACGACACATTACCCGATTTTGTGAAGCCCTATAATTGTATCAATTGGGAAGTCTTCACACAAAATCAAAAAGTAATAGATACGCTCTATTTTCAACTTAATCCAAACCAATATAACATTTTCATCACCTTCCAAGTAAAGGATGCATTAGGTAATTTTCAAGACTTTGACTGGGCAAGTTTTTATACCTATCCGCTTTGCGAGGTCATTGGGTTTAATGGTCGTTTCCCGATACTTTCAAAAGACTTGAGTCAGCCAGGTCCACTTGAGGGGACAATTAAATACGCAATGAATTCAGTCGGATTCAATATTATTTTTAGCATTCGAACCCTTCGACTCAAGATTAAAATAATAGACCGTGATTTGAATAGTAGTAATGAAATTCTGACCCCGGAGTTTACACTTCAGTCAATCAAATAATAATTCAAATTAATATAGGGCAGGGTATTGATCGGGCTCCCCTTCTCTCATGAGTGCATAAACAGCATCATATATCTCTTCTGGATTTGGTTTGGAAAAATAATCTCCATCCGATCCATAGGCGGGTCTGTGCTCTTTGGCCGTGATTGTTAGGGGTTTAGAATCGACAAATTGAAATGCACCTTGCTCTTCCAAAACTTTTTGCATCATAAAAGCAGTTGCCCCTCCGGGCACATCCTCATCAGCAAATACGACACGATTGGTCCTCTTTACTGAGTCAAGGATGGAGTGATGAATATCAAATGGCAGTAAAGTTTGCACATCAATTACCTCGCATGAAATACCCACTTTTGCAAGTTCATTTGATGCTTCCATCACCACCCTACACATAGAGCCGTAGGTAACGATTGTTACATCATGACCCTCTTTCAATATCTCTGGAACACCCAATGGAACAGTAAAGGTCGCAATGTTATCAGGAAGGCGCTCTTTCAATCGATAACCATTTAAGCATTCGATGATTAAAGCTGGATCGTCTGACTGAAGCATTGTATTGTAAAATCCAGCTGCCTGTGTCATGTCGCGAGGCACCAAAATATATATTCCACGCAAGCTATGAAGAATCATTCCCATTGGAGAACCAGCATGCCATACCCCTTCAAGTCGATGACCTCTGGTCCGTATGATTAACGGTGCCTTTTGTCCTGCTTTTGTTCGGTATTGCAAACATGCAAGGTCATCAGATAAAATCTGGAGTGCATAAATAAAATAGTCTAGATATTGTATTTCGGCAATAGGACGCAACCCACGCAACGCCAACCCAATTCCTTGGCCTATAATCGTGCACTCTCTTATACCGGTATCCGTAACACGCCATTCCGAATATTTTTCCTGAAGCCCGACAAAGGCTTGGTTAACATCTCCAATCCTACCAACATCCTCACCAAACGCAAGAATTTTAGGGTCACGATTTAATGCCTCATCAAAGCATGCACGCAATACTTCGCGACCATCTATCAATGGCGAACCATCCGAATATTCAGGTCTAACCACCACTACCTTTAATGCGGACCACTCAGATTGGCTGTATAAAAAGGAACTATATTGCTCTTGGGCATCTTTTGCCGATTGTTCTACCCACGCTACAAGTTCTTTTCGGGTGTCAGAGTTTGAGTGCCGTAATAATCTCAATGCTTTCTTGGCCGCCTTTACAGCATCCAGCTTAAGGGGATTCAGCGTCTTATCTAACTCAGCTTTTATTGAACTAATTTTTTCATTTTCTATTTCAGCATCGGTTAGCAATTGTGAAAGTCGCTGCTGATCATTTTGAATGTCCTTATTAAATGATTTCCAAGCGGCTTCTTTAGCAGCTTTGGCAGTGGCTTTTGCTTCCTTTTCAAGTCCGACAATTTCCTCAGGCAGGGCTAACCCTGCTTCCAAAATCCACTCCCTCATCTTCCTTATGCAATCATGCTCGGTCTCCCACTTCAATCTGTCCTTTGGCTTATAGCGTTCATGTGAACCTGAAGTAGAATGTCCCTGTGGTTGCGTCATTTCAACCACATGCACCAGAATAGGAACGTGTTCTTCTCGACAAATTTTTGCAGCATTTTCATACGTATGGCACAACGCTTCATAGTCCCAACCTTTTACTGTAAATATTTCAAACCCACTTTCATTTTTATTGCGCTGAAATCCATTAAGGATTTTTGAAATACTTCCTTTCGTAGTTTGGTATTCCTTCGGCACAGAAATTCCATAATCATCATCCCAGACTGATGTAAGCATTGGAATCTGAAGTACTCCTGCGG
>JAENVX010000004.1 GCA_016650355.1 Bacteroidia bacterium
CCAATAAAATTCAAATAACAGTGGATGACTCCTCAACAGGAGGTGGAACAGTTACGGGCGCTTCTTTATGGTATCGCGGTATAAGCAATTCGGGTATCTACAAAGAAGCCAAAATGACCTTAAATACCTCTGTTAACAAATGGGAAATTGCAGTTGACGAAACGTGGCTCGATGGAATGGGCCTCGAGTATTACTTTACGGCCATAGATAATAGTTTGAATGCGGGCCGATTGCCAGTGAGTCCAAATATTTTTTCTTCAAGTTTGAATTTCACAACTCCGCCAAGTATCACAAGTAGTGTAATTAAGTTTGGGGGAACCGCGAACGACTACAGAATAGTTTCTATACCCTACAAACTGAGTGATGCTAAAGTTAGTACAATTTTCAACGAAGTTAATAATGGAAGCGCTGACAAAACAGCATGGCGTTTACTTACGTATGGTGGCGGAACAAAGTGGAATGAATATCCAGGTGACTTTCTAAATATTATAGAAGGCAAAGGATACTGGATAAACGTACTAACTGCTGCTGATATTAAAATTGAAGGAGCTACTACACCTGATTTCGATCGCTTAAATCTGTATAGTATGACACTCAATGCGGGTTGGAATCAGATTGGAAATCCATACACCGTACCAATTTCATGGAATGAGATAAAAACACAGGATGCCAATGTTGGAACATTGAAAGTTTGGAGCGGATCAGGATATAATAATGGAGATATACTAAATTTGTTTGAGGGCGGATTTGTTTTTGTAAACGGAAGCGCACCAGTTACTGTCAAGATAACATTTCCTGGTATTCCAATAGGTGGGCGTGTACAATCAAGCGACCTGGTTTCTTCTGACCTGGGCAATGACAGATGGCAGGTGCCCTTCATTATATCTCAAGGCCAGTATTCAAATAATCTTCTGTCGGGTATTGGCATGAGTGATGATTCTAATTTTGGGTTTGATAAGAACGATGATTTGAATGCCCCACGGTTTATCAATTATCTGGAAATGAATTTTAGTCATCCGGAGCATTTAGCGAAACGATTCTCTCGTGATGTGGTGCCCGTTCAACTTGAATACACTTGGGAATTTTCAATTGATTCAAACTTGGATGGTCCGGCAGAACTGCAATGGGACAATACAGGATTTGGAAATAATAATAAGGACCTTTTTCTTTTGGATTTGAAAGCTCAGACGTTAGTGAACATGAGGGAAACAACTCGCTTTTCCTTTAACCCTAGAGAATCAAGTTCGTTTAAACTATTTTTTGGAACGAATTTGAAGTCCAAGATTAAGCCGGCCAAGGTACTTTTGGGGCAGGCATATCCTAATCCATCAAACGGAATGACTATCATCCCATTCTCGTTGCCCGATGAAAGTGCGAGTTACCAGGTAAGTCTGGAAGTGTTCGACATGATGGGTAAGAAAGTAAATACCGTAATTAATGGTATTTTTAATTCTGGCTTCTATAATTCTGAATGGGATGCCAGCCTGGGAGGGTTATCAAGTGGAATTTATACATACCGTCTTGCCGTAAGCAGCTCGAAAGGCAGTGAAGTGCAAAGCGGTAAAATTGTTATTAAAAAAATAGACTAACAGTAAATCATAAATCCATGAAAAGCAAAATAATGTTGGCTTTGGTGGTGATGCTGGGATTCATTACCGTGATGAAGGCCCAAAACGTCAGTACCCGAACAAACGAATTTGAGGTAGACTTCAGTGACCCAAAGAAGCTAGTAACTTCAACGGTTCCATCCATCAACTGGATTACTCCAATCGCTGAAACAAACTATGCCCAGGAGAACAGGTACAGCATCAAGTTTGAAATCGAATCGTCAACTGCACTAAAAAGTATTTCGATTTCCATTAAAGAAAGCTTAGAGGCAGTTTCACGCGGCACACAAACAATTTTGCCAAAGGAGGAAGAAAAAAACCACGCCACCATTGAAAGAAATTTAACCTTGATGGATGGTGAAAATATGCTTGAGATCATTGCCGAAAATATGGATGGCGTAAAAACGATCAGTCATAAAAAAGTGGTAGTGGGAAGCACCACACTTGCCGATGCCTCAAAGCTTAATCGCACAGACTACGCCTTGATTTTTGCTACTGACCAATATGATAATTGGAATGATCTTGTCAACCCGGTTTTTGATTCGCGCACCATTGCAGAAGAATTAACAAAGATATATGGCTTTAAAGTGGATATGGTGGAGAATGCTTCGCAGTCTGAAATATTAAAAAAACTAAGAGACTATGCAGAGAAAAAATATCAACCGCTTGATCAGTTGTTTATTTTCTTTGCAGGCCACGGCACTTATGACCAGACGTTCGGTGAAGGTTTTGTTGTAACAAAAGAATCATTGCTAAACGATGAAGGTAAAACCAGTTACTTGTCTCACAACCGTCTTCGTTCCATCATCAACAACATACCTGCCGAGCATATCTTTTTAGGTATGGATGTATGTTTCGGTGGAACATTTGATCAGGCTCTTGCCTCTTCCAGGGGAGGAGAAGAGGAAGTTTACAAAGAACAAAATCAGGCCGAGTTCCTTACCCGTAAGCTCACCTATAAGACCCGAAGATTTCTTACTTCAGGGGGTAAGACTTATGTTTCTGATGGAATTCCGGGCAAGCATTCACCGTTTGCCAAGAGTTTCTTAGAAGCGTTGCGGTCGCGTGGAGGAAGAGATGGTATGCTTACCCTTCCTGAGCTATTTACATTTGTAGAACGCTTGAAAATACCTCCACGTCTTGGTGAATTTGGTGACAATGCACCGGGCAGTGATTTTATATTCGTGGCGAGATAGTATTACTTCTCAATATTGCAAAAGGCGAGGGACAAAATCTCTCGCCTTTTTCTTTTAATTGAAAATCCATTAGTTAGGTGAAGACAAACTATAGGCATAATTTTTATATCTTGAATTTCCCTAATGGAGGTTTATGAAACTCGGGTTCATTTTATTATTACTGGTCGCATTTTCGAATGTTGTAGCTCAAAACGGCAATTATTCCCTTTCGCATTTTAACCCCGCTCAAGAGAGATCAGATTATCTCAGTTTTGATCTCACGCAAGACGAGCGCGGAATCATTTATATCGCAGGCAAAGATGGCATTGAAGAGTTTGATGGAAGGAGATGGCGCCTCATCCCCACACCTGGTGTTGCCTATACGCTGGCAAAAACAGCAACCAGCATTTTAGTTGGAGGGTTGGAAGGCTACGGTAAGTTAGTAAACGACTCACAAAAAGGTTGGACCTATAAGGCGTTATCTCAAGACGCAAAGGCCAAAAATATTTTTGCAAGCCTTGCCCTGAAGGATTCTGTTTATCTAATCAATGAAGGACAACTTTTCATCGTCTCCGCTGAAGACCCAAATGTCACCCGAAATATAAACGCCCCAGTTGGCATTTCACTTGCCGGAGTATTTGATATCATGGGTAAGGTTCACATCACCACCAGTGACAATGGAATATTTGTTGTAGAGAACGGACATTTTGCACCAGTTGGGTTCACAGTGCCTAATGAGCAGATATTATTTGTCGAAAAATCTCCCATTTCAGAAAACTATCTTATCGGCACAGCCTCAAGTCATCTATTCAACTACAATGATAAAAATGGCTTAACAGAAATCGTTGTAAAGGACCAAGCTTTGTTATCCAGTCATATAATGTCCGATGGAGTTTGGTTAAACGATCATGTAATAGCAATAGGTACCCTACGAGGAGGGGTAGTGTTTATCGACATAAATACAGGATCTACTGAGGAGATTATCGACTATAACACGGGCCTTCCAGACAATGAGGTATTCGCACTCTTAAGCGACAAGCGCCAAGGCATTTGGGTAGCACATAGCTATGGATATTCGCGTATCGCCACAAATGTTCCATTTCGCTCGTTCTCTCATTACAAAGGACTGAGTGGAAATTTACTTACGGTTCAATCTATAAACGGAAATCTTTATGCCGGCACCTCTGTGGGACTTTTTTTATTAACACAAGAGGAAGTTTACGATGAAGAAGTATATTATGTAACAAGGAAAAGCAAGGGCACGCAAAAAGTTGAGGAAGAACCACTCATTATTGAACAGGATGTGCCTGAAGAAAGGCAGCGCGCAAAAAGAGGCTTTTTTGGGTTTTTAAAAGAAAAAAAAGAGGCCGAAGTTCAAAATAAGCCTTCACCAACTGAGCCCTCAGCCACAAAATCAGGCTCGGCACAAACTCCACTAGAAGTTTCTATGCGCGAGAGAAGGACACGCAAAGTTTTACGCTCAGTGGACTATGCCTATAAAATGGTGAGCGGAACAAAAGGGAAAGTTACGCAACTATGGCACTGGAATGGGAAACTGCTTGCCGGAGGGCCCAGTGGACTGTATGAAGTAACAGGCGATAAGGCGATTGCCATTTCCGTAGAGCCCGTACGATCATTCATTGTCACCAAAGATGAAATGACTTTGGTTGCGGCAACGTATGACAATGAAGTTAAAACTTTTTCGTCCGCAGGTGAAGTATGGAATCAGACTTTTTTGTTGGATACACTTCATGCGTTTGTTAGTTTTCTTTTCGAGGACAAACAGGAGAACATTTGGTTGTGCGGACTAAATACGATCTACAAAGCTGAAATATTGGACGGTGAATTAGTGGACATAGTGAAAATACCCTTCTCAAATCCATCAATGGCAGAGACCTTTGGTATGGCGGCAGGCTATGATGTGTATGTAGTAATTGCAGGTAAGTTTTTGCGTTATGATTTTGTAAAGGAAAATTTTGAAGTATATGATTCGTTATCTTCTTCCGGCAAAAGTTTGGTGTCAGGCAATCGATTCTGGTATTTTGACGGCCACAGCTGGAGTTCTTTAGATCAACAAATTAGTCAGAAATTTAAATTGAATTGGCTCAACCTATTCCCTCAAATTCGGTTCATATCGCCTGATGATAGAAATGAAAATCTCTGGTTGATCACGCCATCAAATGACCTCTATAGATTCTCAAGCGATGCCGCACTTGCCGATACGTATCAATATCCATTATTCTTAAAGGACGTTCGAAATGAGCAGGCAAAAATCATCTTTACAGCGAAAAGTGTAGAATTAAGTCAGGAATTAGGTGCTGTTACCCTTGAATTTATTCAACCCGAATATTCAGGTTTGGAGACAACCGAATACCGCTATTGGGTGAAAGGGCTGCAAAAAGATTGGAGCCTCTGGTCAGCTTTCAACAATGAAATCAGTTTCCCCTTTATGCCAGTAGGAAGCTATGAGGTTCTTATTCAATCGCGCAATCTTTTTGGGGTGGTAGCGGATACGCAACCTGTAAGCTTTGTTGTAGTTCCACCATACTGGAAGCAGACCTGGTTTTTTGCTGCGGAATTTGGTTTTTTCAGCTTGCTTGTGATGTTGTCGATTCGCCTTAGTGCCATGAATGAACGCTATAGGCTTATCAGCAGGCTTCTATCATTGCTAACAGTTATTTTGCTTATTCAACTGATCCAGGCAGCTGTTTATTCCATGATTACTATGCAGAGTACCCCCGTAGTAGATTTTTTTATTCAAGTGAGTATAGCTTTGCTGGTTTTGCCGCTGGAATTCACCTTGCGAAAAGTTATGACCATGGGGGGGGCGGTTCGTTCAGTCTGCGTAAATTGGTAAGTTGGCGATCGTAAAATTTTGTTTTGGAATGCGTTTGCAATTCCTAACTTTCATGGAGAGAACTCCTAAAGCTTTGCATATGAAAAAAATAGCGACTGTAATTTTGCTTTCATGGCTGGTGTGCTCCTGTGCCACCAAAGAGAAAACCTTAACAGAGCAAAATCCACCTTGCGAGGGTTTTGACCTGGACAATTCTGATCCTGCTGCCATTGAGCTTGCAGATAGTATTATGCATGCGATGGGTGGTCGCGAGAGCTGGGACAAGACCCGTTTTATTTCCTGGAATTTCTTTGGGAACAGAAAGCTGGTGTGGGACAAGTTTGATGGCCGGGTTCGCATTGAGAACCCTCGTGATAGCATTATTTATTTGACAAATATCAATACTGATGAGGGTCGCGTTCAGGTTAAGGGTATTGAGTTAACTGAACCTGATTCGTTGAAGAAAATGCTAAAAAGAGCAAAAAGCATTTGGATCAATGACTCGTATTGGCTGGTCATGCCTTTCAAATTGAAAGATTCAGGTGTTACCCTGAAGTATCTTGGAGAAGACACCCTGCAGGGACCGCAACTTTATAATGTTTTGCAGCTAACCTTTAAGCAGGTTGGAGATACTCCGGATAATAAGTACGAAGTCTATGTGGATTTGCATGATAAACTAATTAAACACTGGTCTTACTTTTCTGCGTCTTCTAAAGATTCTGCCAATTGGACCAGGCCATGGGACAACTATCAAAGGTATGGTTCAATCCTACTCTCTGCTGACCGCTCGGATAATCGCGGCCCTGGAAATGTGAAAGTGGATGAAACGTTAGACGATAAAATATTTACTGAATTTTGAAATCAAATTTCTGCATAAAGTATTTATTTTTCTAAATCAATGAGCAAGTAAACCATTTACATATGCTACTCAACCTGGAAACCGTTCCTCATTTTTACAAAAACTATGTTAAACAAATAGAAGAGGGAGATATCCTTCAGGCCTTGCGAATTTCGGGACATCGCACACAGGAATTGGTTCACTCCATACACATTGATAAAACAAATCACCGCTATGCTGAAGGCAAGTGGACGATCCGCGAAATACTTTGTCATATGATTGATGCAGAATGGATTTTCGCCTATCGCGCCCTTCGGTTTGCCCGCAACGATAAAACTCCGTTGTCTGGCTGGGATGAAAATAGTTATACTCCTCAAGCAAATGCCTCATCAAGAAGCTTGAAAAAGCTTGCGGATGAAATGGGACATTTACGTAGTTCTACCATTGATATGTTTGAAAGTTTCACACCTGAAATGTTGAAACGAAAAGGTATAGCCAACAACAATGAAATGTCTGTAGCGGTGCTGGGTTTTGTTATTGCAGGTCATGAAACGCATCATTGCAAAATTTTAACGGAGCGTTACCTCGCTCCTAATTAGGCGCAATCAGTTTGAGCTTGATTACGATTTCCATTTTCAATTCTCGAATGATTAAAGTGCTTTCTTTTCTTGCTCTATTGTTTCTGGTGTGTTGTTCACCCGCGGTTTACTTAAAAAAAGAGATACGAAAAGCAGAAAAGGATCTTCAGGATCATACTGGATTTATGCTGTACGATCCGTCTTCACAGAAGACGTTAGTTGAGTACAAATCTTCTCAATACTTTACCCCTGCCTCTAACACAAAAATTTTTACACTTTATACGGGCCTTCAACTATTGGGTGATTCCGTGCTTGCTATTAAGTATCAGATAAGAGAAGACTCACTTATATTTTGGGGAATGGGGGATCCGTCTCTATTATACAAAAATGTATTCCAGAATAGCAGGGTGCTTTCTTTTCTGGCAAGCAGCAAGCAATCATTATTTTTTTCTGAGTCAAATTTTCAAACCGACCGTTTCGGTGTCGGTTGGTCCTGGGACGATTACAATTATGACTACTCGCCCGAAAGATCATCGTTACCAATCTATGGAAACCTAATTTCAGTTTCGGAAAATGAGCAAGGTTGCCTTACTGTCACACCTACTTATTTTGAAGGCCAGGTAGTCAACGGCCCAAGGAAGGAAAATACGAGTGAAGTAATACGTGATGTTGGGTCGAATCGGCTTACTTTTTTCCAGGGGGATAAGCATATAAAAGACACCGTAGATATTCCCTTTCATGTTGATGGGAAATTGATAGCTAATTTATTGAGTGATACGCTGAATAGAGTCGTAACAGAAATTAATAGGGCCTTACCAAATGATGCTCTCTTACTTCGAAGTGGGCCATCCGATAGTCTTTATCGAGTAATGATGCAGGACAGCGATAATTTTATTGCCGAACAAATTTTGATGATGAGCGCTGCGGTGTTGAGTGACACACTTAAACCAGAAATTGCAATTGACTTCATGACGAAAAACTTTTTAGCAGATTTACCTGATAAGTTGGTATGGGTCGATGGATCAGGGTTATCGCGTTTTAATCTTTTCACACCTCGGAATATCGTAAAACTTTGGGAAAAGATTGGAAATCAAGTTCCACACGAAAGGCTAATTAAACTTTTAGCGGTAGGAGGAAAAAGTGGAACGCTTAAGAATTCGTATAAATCTGAAATCCCCTACGTTTATGGCAAAACAGGAACATTGAGTAACAATCATTCACTTAGTGGCTTCGTCTTAACCAAAACAGGAAGAAAACTCATTTTCAGTTATATGAGCGCCAACTTTGTTGTGCCAGCTTCTGAAGTCCGCAAAAGAATGGAGCTAATTCTTAGATCCATCCATGATAAATATTAACCTGAAGGTTGATGATCAACCAACGGCTTCAGTACTTTTGTGTTTCAATTTCAACGCATCAAATAACATCAAGTCATGAAAAAAATCTTATTTGCTTCCCTTCTTTTTTTATGTGGTATCACAAAACTTATTGCCCAGACTCCCGATAGTCTCAGCATAAAGATTGGGCAGATGATTTTGATTGGTATGCCAAAAGCAGAAGTTGATCCCATTGTATTGGAAGAAGTTCGGCAAGGCAAGGCGGGCTCAATTATTTACTTCGAGAAAAATATCCCAAAGACAAATTCTTTTGCCGAGTTCAAAAAAATGTCGTGGACTTATCAACAAGCTGCACCCATTCCTCTTTTTATTTCTATTGACCAGGAGGGCGGAAAAGTAAACCGACTGAAAGAGAAATACGGGTTTCCACGATCCATCACAGCCAGAGCAATGGGCAAAGACAAGATGTTAGACTCTGTTAGGTTTTATGCTGGTTCCATTGCAGCAAACCTTGCGGGCCTTGGCATCAATGTAAACTTTGCGCCTTGTGTAGACCTGGCCGTCAATCCAGATAATACAGTGATCGTAAAACCGGAGCGCGCATTTTCCTCGAATGAGGATTCCGTGGCAATGATGGCAATAGAATATATTAAGCAACACAGAAAAGTGGGGGTGATCACCACACTTAAGCATTTTCCTGGACACGGCAGCTCAAAAGAAGATACACATTTTGGCGTTGCTGATGTGACGAATACATGGAGTGAGCGTGAGTTGAAGCCATATAAGATGATTATTGATTCTGGTTACGTTGATGCGGTAATGACATCTCATATTGTGAATAAGAACCTGGACAAAAATGGTTTGCCGGGAACTCTTTCAAAAGATATTCTGGATGGTATTTTAAGAAAGAAGCTTGGATTTAATGGTGTAGTAATTTCTGATGATATGCAAATGCATGCCATAGCAAAAAACTATGGATTAGAAGAAACCATCAAACTAGCAATCAATGCAGGCGTTGACATCATGTGTTTCTCCAACAACATTGCTGGTAGCGAAGAACGAACAGTAACAAAAGTCCATGAAATCATTCGCAAGTTTGTAGAAAGTGGAGAGCTCAGCAAAGCAAGAATTGATGAGTCGTTTCACAGGATAATGAAATTGAAATACAGGCTCAATCACAATCCCGATGAAATATACCGAAGGGAATTACTAGCTGCCCAGCAACAAGCTATAGCGAACCAAAACTTGGCGGTTGAAAATGAGGAGAAGGCTAAGGCAATAGAAGAAAAGTATAAGGAGGAGATGATCAATTTCAAGAAGTCCAAAAAGAGGAAATAAGATTTTGGATTAAGGGAAACTACGCAATAACTAATTCCCGCTTATGTAAGAAAACCTGCTGAATCTTTTCATTTGCTAGATTTGCCGGGTAATGGTTAATAAGGTTAGACTTTATTGGGGTTTGCAAATAGGTGGATGGGCCATTTTTGCCATTGCACAAATTGTTGCTGTGCTGGAACTAGACGAAGGCAGTCTAACCAATCAACGTATCATATTTCTGTTGTACGAGGCCGCTTTTGGCCTTGCCGTTTCGCATGTTTACCGAAATTTTATTAACCGATGGAAGTGGCTTAGTCTCACGATGCCCAGATTGATCCCCAGGGTTCTATTCAGCGTATTTGTAATGGGGGTCATCATGTATTTTATCCGCATTCCAGTATCTATTCCGCTGGGACTTTTCAATAAAAATGTAGTGCTGGATCCCATACCACTACTGGGGTTGTCTTTTGTTTACGCTTTCTTCTTTTTTCTCTGGTCGGTTTTATATTTCATTTACAATTATTTCGAGCGGTACAATAAGTCGTTAAAACTGGAAGCTTCTATAAAAGAAATTGAGTTGAACAATCTGAAGTCTCAACTCAATCCACATTTCATTTTTAACGCCCTGAACAGCATTCGAGCACTGGTGGATGAGAACCCTTCAAAATCGAAGCAGGCGATTAATCAGCTTGCTAATATTTTGAGAAATTCTTTGGTCACTGAAAAACGGGGACTTACAAAATTTGAAGACGAATTGAGAATTGTAAAGGATTATCTAGGCCTTGAGGGCATTCGTTTTGAAGAGCGATTGAAAACGGAAATGGACATTGATTCGGGCTCGTCAGAATTTCTGGTTCCGCCACTTATGATCCAAACCCTGGTAGAAAACGGTATAAAGCACGGCATATCTAAGTTGAAGAATGGGGGGATTGTGCAGATAAAGACTCGCGTGGAGAATAATCGTTTAAAGATTCATATTCGCAACAGCGGGCACCTTCAATTGAACGGAACAAAAAGAACATCCGGAGGAATGGGTCTTAAAAATACGCGACAACGCCTTAAACTAATTTATGGTGATGAAGCTTCCTTTAGAATATTAGCGGAAAGCAATACTTTTGTTTTAACTGAAATAATAATACCTCACTTATATAAGATATGAAAGCATTGATAGTGGATGATGAGCGCCTGGCGCGGAAAGAATTGATGAAGTTATTAGAAGAGCACCCATCAATTGAGATTGCTGGAGAAGCAACGAATGCGGATGAGGCAGAAAAGATGATTGAGGAACTTAATCCAGATCTTCTGTTTCTGGATATACAAATGCCAGGAAGAACAGGCTTTCAACTGTTAGAGTCTTTGGATTCAACTCCATTAGTTGTATTTACAACGGCCTACGATGAGTTTGCTTTAAAAGCATTCGCAGTAAATGCCTTGGATTATTTGCTTAAACCCATTACTGCCGACCGCCTTTCCGAGGCTGTACATAAAATATTAGAAAAAGAGAGGTTAAAAGCGGGACGCGCGAGGGATAGCAAACTTGGTCTGGACGATCAGGTATTTGTAAAAGATGGCGAGCGGTGTTGGTTTGTAAGCTTGGCCAACATTCGTCTATTCGAATCGGATGGTAACTACATCAAAGTATATTTTGACACAAACCGCCCGATGATCCATAAATCTCTCAACGCATTAGACGAGAAGCTTGACGAGCGCGCTTTCTTTCGGGCCAGCCGCAAGCATATTGTTAATCTTAGTTGGGTAGAAGCTATTGAGCCCTGGTTTAACGGTGGTTTGATGGTGAAGTTAAAAGGCGGTGATAAAGTGGAGGTGAGCAGAAGACAGGCTGCCAAGTTTAAGGATATGATGAGTTTGTAGTAAGAAGCTTTACTTCAGCACCATCTCAATCAACTCCTTTTCCACATTCCAGTCCTTGGCAAGCTTAAGCATGGCAGTGGCTTCCATTTCTGTAACGTAGCCTTTTAAGTTGTTGGATTGCCACACCATGTTTATAAACCCTACACGTTTATCTTTAGTATAGTCTCGAATGATGTCATTTAGATATGCCCGGGCGCGTTCGAATGAAGTAATATAATCGATGGCAACAAAATCCAAAGCCCACTTCAACTCGTCTGATGCATTCAATCTAGCGGAAGTTTCTTCCAGGTCTATTCTTTCCATCTCATCTAAACCATGATAGTGATAAATCACAGCTTTAAGCAACATATGAACCCGCTTTTCTTGTTCTGTCATAGCAATAAATGAGCCGTTGAAAGTAAGCATTTCTTTACTATTGTGTGCAATAGCATCAATTTTCAATTTCTTCGGCAAACAAATCAGATGCAATTTTATCAGCCAAAAGCTTACCCGATCTAGTGAGTTTTAGGATGTTATTTTCCACAGAGGCCAACTTAGAATCCATCAAACTTTTTAAGTACACAGGGTATTTAACCAGAATGTCATAGCCATGGTCTTGCTTCAACTTTATCAGGTCACATCCTTGGCTTGTGCGTAGGGTGGTAAAAATGTATTCGTTAATCTTATTAGCAGCAGTGAGAATCTCGATCTCAAATGGAATTTTATCTGGTATGGATTTTAAGTAGATGTGATTGTTAAGAACATTGAATTGCCGACTGTTGCCATTAAAAGAATGTGCGCTAGGCCCCACGCCCAGGTAGTACTGTTGCTGCCAATAACTGCTATTGTGGCGAGAATGAAATCCGGGCTTGGAAAAGTTAGAGATCTCATACTGTTCATAACCAGCTAGTTCTAATTCTTCCATCAGCATTTCAAATTGTTGCGCGGCAATTTCTTCATCAGTCGCTTTCAATTTTCCGGAACGCAGCCAATGACCAAAAGTTGTCTTCTTTTCAATACTAAGTGAATAGGAGGAGATATGTTCTGGTGAGAGTCGGATAGCTTGTTCAAGATTTTTTCTCCAAGCTGAATTGTCCTGGCCGGGAATGGCATAAATAAGATCAATGCTTAAATTATCAAAGCCAGCATCTCGGGACAGCTTTACACAATTCAAAGCAGACTCAGCATCATGAGCCCTGTTAAGAAATTTTAAAACACCGGTATCGAAGGATTGAATGCCTATGCTCAGTCTGTTTATCCCAACTTGAATGAGTTCTTTTAGTTTTTGTGATGTGAGATCGTCTGGATTTGCCTCCAAGGTAATTTCAGGGCTTTCATCAACATTAAAATGTTTGGAAATAGCATTAAGAATAACCTCAAGTTCCTTTTGAGGGAGCAAAGAGGGGGTGCCGCCTCCAAAGTAAATAGTTTTTATGGTCTCGCCCTTCAGATAACCTTTTTGTAGGCTTAGCTCCGTTCGTATAGCCTCACATAACTGAGGGAGTATTAGTTGATTGGTAGAAAAATGGAAATCGCAATAGTGGCAGGCTTGTTTACAAAAGGGTATGTGTATATAAATTCCGGCCATGTGATATTATGCTCAAAGGTAAGGCAATCTTCTTTTTAAATCAGCCTAAGGACCTTGTGCTGTACACTATGATGTTTTATTGATAGTTTTGAGTTTTCGCAACAATGAGATTATTAGTAGTCACCTTTCTTATTATTTTCTCTGGGAGAATAGACGCTCAACAGCATAAGGGTACGGTTATAAAGGACATGAAGCAAGATTGGAAAATGCTTGCTAACAATCAATTTGTTGACTATGATCAATCAAAATATAAAAACACAATTTATTTTTTAGTTGATGCCGATTTGTATGAAGGAGGAGCATTACGGATTAAAAGTGAAAAGAAATTTTCAGTCTTTATTGGCGGACAATTGATTACAACACAGGAAAACGGAGTCCTTCTTTATGATCTTGATAGCTTGAGTTCATTGTATTCAAGCCCCATTAGTTTTAGTATTAGAAGGCCTAATGTCGTCATTTCTACAGAATTGATACTTAGTAATGGCAATGCCGAAAGCACTGAGCTTATTAAAAGAAAAGGGAATTATTTTATGGACTTTTCAATCCTGGCATCACTCATTCTAATAATTTTCTTTGTAGTTCTATTAAGAACTAATCCAAAATTAACTTTTGATTACTTAAACTTCACCAAATTGTTTTCTGTGCAAGAACATGAGGAGAATATCATGGCGCTACGCATTACATCAAGTGTTAACATTCTCTATTATGCTTTTACCAGTTTATTTGCAGCACTTTTATTGATGGTGATGTTCCATTTTGCTTATGCAGAAATAAGTTTGGCAAATATCTTCAAGGTGGAATTCTTAAGGCAAGGTCTTTATCAATGGCTTTGGTTAAGTGGAATTATTCTCGGCATCTTGTTTGTTAAATTGATTTTGATCAGTGTGCTTTCCTATTTGTACAAAGCAACAGAGATCGCAGCCCTTCAATTCTTCAATTTCATTCGGCTTTTCTTTTTCACTTTTGGTGTCATTGCAATTATGATGATACTGTTTTTTATGATTAAGGTAGAAGATCCATCCTGGTATTTTAACCTCCTTTTTATTGCCGCAGGTATTTTTATTTTTTGGGAGACAATAATTTTTCTAAAATTAATGAACAGGCTGTCATTCCGTTTTTTTCATTTATTTTTTTACCTTTGCGCATCGGAATTGATTCCGTTAGTGATTCTAATATGGGTCGTATTTTAATTTAAGCAGAACCCGATACGTGTTGATATGACTGAAACTGCTACCGACAGAATGCGAAAAGTGAAAAGCATTCTGGTCACTCAAGAGGCACCAACAGACCCAAACTCTCCTTATCTTAAACTAGGAGAAAAGTATAATCTGAAAATTGACTTCAGACCATTTATACAAGTTGAGGCTGTTCCTGCTAAGGAATTCAGAAAGCAGAAAATTGATATTCTTAATCATACTGCTATCATCTTTACAAGCCGAAATGCGGTGGATCATTTTTTCATTATCTGCCAGGAGCTTAAAGTAGAGATGCCAGCCGACATGAAATATTTTTGTATTTCAGATCAAACATCAAATTACCTTCAAAAATATATTGTCATTCGCAAACGGAAAATCTTCACAGGACTGAAAGATACTGGTGACCTTTTAGAGATTATCAAAAAACATAAAAACGAGAATTTTTTATTTCCCTGCTCAGACATTCGCAAGAATGATATTCCGGATTTTTTAAAGGAGAATGGATACAGTTTTAGCGAGGCTATTATCTACCATACAGTTGCCGCAAACCTTGCTGATCTTAAAAGTGTATATTATGATATAGTGGCATTTTTTAGTCCATCTGGCATCAACTCATTGCTCGTCAATTTTCCTGATTTCAGTCAAAATAATACCAGATTAGCGGCCTTCGGTCCTACTACCTCCAAGGCTGTCCTTGATGCCGGTCTGATTTTGGATATAGAAGCTCCACTTCCTAATGCCCCCTCAATGACGGGAGCTTTAGAGCTCTACATTAAAAGAGCAAACGGAATAAAATAACTCATTCATTGGTACGTTTTTAGATAGGCTTATATTTTATTACACTTTAATTACATTCGCTTTGAAAGTGTCAACTGAATTGCCGTATATTTAAGATTCTTTTTGCGGGAAAATATTTGAGAAAAGCAATTATCATATCATTTTTCATGTTGCCAACACTGGATCTTATGGCTCAGCAAGATCCACAGTTTACTCAATACATGTTCAACACCTTATACTATAATCCAGGGTTCGCTGGTGTTGATGGGGTAACAAAACTGACAGCCATGCACCGTAGCCAGTGGACGGGATACCAGCCCACAGTAGGTGGTGGTGGAGCACCAATAACTCAGATTGTGAGCATGACAACTCCACTGTTTAAAATCAATAGTGGTTTTGGCGCCTATATAGTAAATGATAAATTGGGGCCACAAAATAATCTAGAAGCACAGGCGTCATATGCGTATCATCTAGGAATAAAAGAAAGCAAGTTAAGTTTTGGTGTGCGAG
This sequence comes from Bacteroidia bacterium, assembly GCA_016650355.1. Taxonomy (GTDB): domain Bacteria; phylum Bacteroidota; class Bacteroidia; order Cytophagales; family Cyclobacteriaceae; genus ELB16-189. Next base: position 15,608 of record JAENVX010000004.1, read on the forward strand.
CTGGTCTTTATTCGCAAACTATAGATTTCGATCAATACACACCTACCGATACTAATGACCCATTGTTAAAAGAAGGCAAGGATTCACAAGTAAGACCAGACTTGGCGATAGGTGTTTTTTTTAGGAAGGAAAAATATTATGCGGGGTTAAGTTTTAACCACCTGATCAAATCAACTTTTGATTTCGGAACGGGACAACGAAGTGAACTGCAAAGCCATCTATATCTTACAGGCGGATATTTTTATGAGTTAAATTTCGACTTGCGGTTCCAGTTTATGAGCTTGGTGAAATCAGATTTTACAAAAACGACTTTCGATGTTGGAGGATTAGCATACTATAAAGATACTATGTGGGGAGGTTTATCGTTTCGTCAGTCGGAGGCAGCCATTATACTATTAGGTTACAGCTTGTTGAAGGATAAATCTTTGAGACTAGGTTATGCATTGGACATTATTATTAAGGATCAGCAGGCTAAGCAGCCTACTTCTCATGAATTTATGCTTACTTACGAATTGCCGGTAAACCCGGGCAGCGGAAAAAAAGTTGTTAGGACCCCTAGATACAGACATTAATCCGAAAATAGTTTGGCTTATTTCAGGATTTTATTGAATTTGGAACTACTTTTTTTGAAGTAGTGGGCTAAAGCATAACTTTCCATGCTGAAACGGTGGATTTTGAATAATATTAAAGACGCATTTAAAAATTGAGTATGAATAAAATAGTCTCTCCAAAAAGTCTGAGTTACTTGGCTTTGTTCGGGTTAGCAGTCATTTCTGCAAGCTGCAGTCTTCTGGGTATTGGAGGAAAAAAAGATGGCGATGCAGGAGAATTGGTTGGTGTGCCAAATCGCGAAGGTTGGGTGATGACACTTCCATATGGAATGGTGCCAATACCAGCTGGAACTTTTCACATGGGGCAAGCTGATGAGGATCCAGCCTCTACTCAAATCAACTTCAACAAACAGGTGACTATTGGCCCATTTTACATGGACGATTCTGAGATCACCAATAATGAATACCGCCAGTTCACGAATTTTTTCCTGGTTGATAATGGAACTCTTGAGGGATTTCCCACCGTAAGCGCGGAAGAATTTCGTCAAAAGTATTATCCTGACACGACATCATGGATGAGGGATTTTTCACACCACATGGGTGACCCTATTCAGGATTACTATTACTGGCACCCAGGCTATGATGCTTATCCGGTTGTTGGAATCAATTGGGATGCTGCTACTTTTTTCGGAAAATGGAGGACAGCTTATTTGAATGATTATAGAAAAACGGTAGGAGAATTTCCTATGCCTGAATTCCGGCTACCTTCTGAAGCGGAGTGGGAATATGCGGCACGCGGGGGAAGAGACATGGCTAAATATCCTTGGGGTAACCCATACATTCGCAACTCAAAGGGATGTATGCTCGCCAACTTTAAACCTGGGCGTGGTAACTTCTTTGATGATGGATTCGCATACACTTCACCAGTATACTCATACTTTCCTAATGACTACGGAATCTTTGACACCTCTGGTAACGTTTCGGAGTGGTGCCTTGATGATTTCAATCCTGCATCAGTACCAACCGTTTGGGATTTAAATCCCCAATTCATTGATCCAAGAACAGATCCAGAAAGCAGTAAATTCAATGCCAAGATTGCACCTAAGAAAGTTGTAAGAGGTGGATCTTGGAAAGATGTTGCCTATTATTTAGAGACAGGAACGCGGACGTATGAATTCAAAGATTCTTCACGAGCTTACCTTGGATTTCGTTGTGCCATGACGCATCTGGGCAGGTCATCAGGAAGTGAATTTTAATAATTGAAAACTCTCGTTATATTTAAAAACTAATTGGCAATAACTTAAAACTCTACTACAATGAGCAAGAAAAAAGGCGGATTCATGGACTTACTCTACAAAACCATTATGCCAAAAGTTTATGGTATAGGTGCTGCAGTGGTAATTATAGGTGCATTATTTAAAATCCTTCACCTTACTGGTGCAGATCAAATGTTGATGTTAGGTCTTTCTGTGGAAGCAGGAATTTTCTTTCTCAGCGCATTTGAGCCACCACATCCAGAACCAGATTGGTCAAAAGTATATCCAGAGTTAGCAGAAGACTTTGAAGGCCCAGCTCAGCCTACCCGTATAAGTAATCGCCCTGCAGCAGGTGGAGAATCTGCCCTTCTTAAGATAGACGAGATGCTTAAGACAGCAAAGGTTGACCAAAATCTATTGGATAACCTTGGTAAGGGTCTTAATAACCTAGCCACATCGGCCTCTCAAATGAGCAGTCTTTCAAATGCAGCAGTAGCGACCAACGAGTATGCTAAAAATGTTTCAACAGCTGCTGCTTCATTAGTAGAGATGAATAAATCTTACGGTAGTGCGATGAAAGCGGTTGGTGCCATGGCCGATGCTTCCAAAGACACTGGTGAGTATCACAAACAAATGCAAGCTGTTACTAAAAATTTGCAGATGTTAAATTCCGTTTATGAAATGGAGTTGAAAGATGCCGATTCTCATGTAAAGAATATGAATAAGTTCTATGAGAGTCTTACGGGTGCAATGTCTGGCTTGACACAAGTTGGAAATAACACGGCTAAGTTCACTGGCGAGCTTACTAAGTTAACAGATAACTTAACATCATTAAATGGTGTTTACGGTAGCATGCTTACGGCCATGAAAGGCTCAGGCAAATAAATTTGATTATAAAATAATTAACCTAAATAGTATAGACTATGTCAGGCGGCAAGGAAACAGGTAGGCAAAAAATGATTGGTATGATGTACCTGGTGCTAACAGCATTGCTGGCACTTCAGGTGAGTAGTGCTGTCCTTGAAAAATTTGCCATTATTAATGTCACGCTCGATGAATTGAAAAAGGAGGGAGATAGAAAAAATGCTCTTGTTTTGGCCACCATTGTTGAGGCAGGCTCGAAGAAGACCAGTCCTAAAGTTGTGAAGGCAGTAGCTGAGGCTAAGCAGGTTAGGGAAGTGACAGGAAAAGCAATGAAAGAAATTGAGGATTTGAAGTTAAAAATGCTCGGCCTTTCACATACAGATAAAGTGGATGGTGGCTTCATTAATGATCATGGATCTCAAGTATCTACTATGATGATGGATCCAAACTCACCTGTTGGAAAGGCTTTTGAAAAAACGCTCAATGAGTACGTGAAGTCGCTCTCAGACCTCACCGGTGAAAAATTCCTTCCCTTGGCTAAAGCGCCCAAGGACATTGAATTCTTTGCCGATGATCCGGATCACAATGGCAAGGATTTCTTAACGTTTACTTTTGAAAACACACCTCCTATAGCAGCACTTGCTTCAGTAACACAGATGCAGACTGAAATTTTGGATTATGAAAGTAAAGCATTAGCTATTTTAGCTTCACTTGCAGATGCAGGCACGGTTAAATTTTCAACCATTGTTCCGATGGTGAAGCCTAAAGCTTCTATTGTGGCTGCAGGGGATAAATATGAGGCGCAATTATTTGTAGCAGCAGCGGCAGAAGGTGTATCTCCTGAAATGTTTAGAAATGGTGTGGCACTTCCGGTAGGCCTTGACCCTGATACCAAAATAATGATGGGTAAGATAGAATTTCTTGCATCCGCTTCTAGTTATGATGCTAATGGACAATCCAAGCAAACTTTTAAGACAGAAATTAAGGGTTACGGTGATTCAACTTATGCCAGAACCATTGAGTATATAGTAGCCAAGCCAGTGATTCGCGTGACAACGGGAAATGCACCAACGCTTTATATGAACTGTGGCAATACAGTAAACATTGAAGTTCCTGCATTGGGAACGAATTACAACCCCTCATTTTCAGGCAAAGGAGCAACAATAATTAAAGGAGCTAAAGCGGGCAATGTTACCATCATTCCTACAGAGAGAAAAGCGTTTATAACAGTAATAAATGGTGGCGCTACATTGGGAACTGAAACTTTTGATGTTAAGTTGATCCCGAAGCCCAGGTATGTTGCACGCGACAACAGTGGTAAGGAAATTGATTTGAAAAATGGAGTTAGGGGAGCAAGCTTGACAGGCTTGAGAGTATCAGCGGATGCTGAGGAAAACTTCAAAAGTGAAGTACCAAAAGATGCAAATTATAGAATAAGGAGCATGGAAGTTATTTTAGCACGAGGGACGGCTCGGGTTGCTACCATTAATGCCACTTCTGAACTTCCGGATATTAGCTCCTGGAGAGCACAATTCAGGCCTGGTGACAGAATTGTAGTTGATATAAAGACTGTATCTCGTAGAACATTTGAAGGAAAGGAAGAAAAAGTTGATATCGTAGGTGGTGTAATTACCATTCCTATTCAATAAGCTAAAGAAAATATGGAAAAGAGGAATTTTTTGCTGCTGTTGGCTTTCTTTATAGTAGGTAATTGTTTGGCGCAGGAGACGGATGGTCAATACAATCCAAACTCCTTGTTAAACATTCCTAAATATGAGCAATTGTATAAAGCTAAAGTTTGGCGGACTATTGATTTACGTGAAAAGCAAAACAAGGGATTCTTTTCTAAAGGGAATGAAATAAGTGGTCTAATTATAAAGGCAGTAAAGTCTGGGGAAATTGCAGATGTTTACATGAGAGATTCCCTAACAGCAAAGATGGAGAAAGCTGCCTTTCAGCAGAATTTGGTTTCTCAAGCAGGGCAAACTTTCCCTAGCTGGGATCCTGCCAGCGATTTTTATTCTGGTGATCCTGTGACCCATAATGGTAAAAATTATATGGCGTTAGCTGATAGCAAGGGTCAAAACCCAGAAACTTCGCCCAACGAGTGGCAATCGACAACAGCAGGAACTGCCACAGAATTCTTGTTTAATGAAATCTATCAAATGACACTTGTCGAGGATGTTATTTTCGATAAAAGAAGAAGCCGGTTGTACTATGATATGCTTGCCATACGACTTGAAGCTTTCGATCAAAATACTCAAACGTACAAATTGATTGGATGGTTTAAGTATAAGGATTTAGAAAAGTTATTTCGCAACCACCCTGATGAGGCTATTTGGTTTAACCGATACAATACAGCAGAGAACAAAAACTATGCGGATGCATTTTTGTTGAGACTATTCCATGGGACAATAGATAAAGTAGAGAACCCTGACGATAACAGAATTTTTGATATTTATTCCACTTCGCATAAAGAAGGAGTTTGGGCGACTGAGTGGGAGGAAATGAAGATGATGGAACGTGAACACAATTTGTGGGAATATTAAAATACTTTATATAGAAACTTAGGAAGGGGCTTTTTGCCCCTTTTTTTATTTCTGATCCTTAATAAGGCTCGCTCGCTTTGGACCAACAATAGTGATTAGGTCCTCCAATGGTGCTTCTTTAATTTTCTTCCAAGACTTGTATTTTTCCAGTAGTTGGTCCGCTGTTTTCTTTCCAATGCCTGATATAGACTCCAACTCAGAAACCATGGTGGACTTGCTTCTTTTCAAGCGATGAAAAGTAATGGCGAACCTATGGGCCTCATCCCGGATTCGTTGAATAAGCAATAGTCCTGAAGATTTTTTGTTAATGTGGAGCGGCATTGAATCTTCTGGATAATAAATTTCCTCTAGTTTTTTGGCAATACCTATAATGGGTACTTGTTGATACAGCCCTAATTCTTTTAGCGCCTCGCAAGCACAACTTAGTTGCCCTTTGCCGCCATCTATAATAATTAAGTTTGGTAGCATCAAATTCTCTTCTTTGATCCTCTTGTATCTTCTACCAACAATCTCCTTCATGGAGGCAAAGTCATCTGGGCCTATTACTGTCTTAATATTGAA
>JAENVX010000005.1 GCA_016650355.1 Bacteroidia bacterium
CTGATGGATTATGGATTCCATGCGCCAACCGTTTCTTTCCCCGTTGCCGGAACGCTTATGATTGAACCAACCGAAAGCGAACCGAAAGCCGAAATGGATCGCTTTGTTGATGCCTTGATTGAAATAAGAAATGAAATACGTGAAGTAGAAGAAGGAAAAGCAGATAAAGAAAACAACGTATTGAAACATGCACCTCATACGGCCGCAGTCATCACGGCCGATAAATGGACGCGTCCTTATAGCAGACAAAAAGCAGCTTTCCCTCTTCACTTTGTGAAAGAGGCAAAGTTTTGGCCATCGGTGAGTCGTGTGGACAATGCTTATGGCGACAGAAATTTAGTGTGTAGCTGTTTGCCCATAGAAGAGTATGCGAAAGCATAGTCTTATAGATTAACGCCAGAAAAGAGAAGGCTATCCCAAATGAATAGCCTTCTCTTTTTTTGCAGGAATCACTTCAACGTAAAAGCAATATAGTGATCACTGGTTTTTGTGCGTTGAAAACCACCTCCACCAGCCGCGATCACTACATATTGCTTACCTTCAATTTCATAGGTAGACGGAGTGGCATATCCTCCGGCAGGTAATTGGTATTCCCATAAAACCGCTCCTGTCTCTTTATCTAAGGCACGGAATTTTTCGTCTTGAGAAGCACCTATAAAAACAAGTCCGCCAGCGGTAACAATGCCTCCACCAAATAATTGAGTTCCCGTGCTACGAATTCCTTGTTCAACCAAAGCCGGATATTCACCTAACGGGACTTTCCATTTTACTTCTGCTGTATTTAAATCCAATGCACATAGTGTTCCCCATGGAGGTTTAATTCCGGGATAACCTGACTGGTCGAGCAATTGCTTATAGGCCTTGATCCTATATCGCATTGGTTTGCCATCAGAAGTGGTGGCGATAGGTTCCTTACTTTGATAGGTTTTGCTTTTTTTAATATCAAACATAAAAGAAACAACAGCATCCATCTGTTCTTCAGGTAAGTCGGGGAATGAAGGCATATTCCTCTGACCTTTTTTCAAAATATTGACAGCGTCATTCGGCTTCATTCTTTTTGAAATATCAACCAATGAGGGAAAGCCAGGATTTCCTTTTCGTTCTTCTCCATGACAGGCCATGCATTTCGTTGTATATATTTTCGATCCAACTTCTGCTATGGGCATGCCAAATAAACTTTCCTGTTCAGTTCCTTCAGCCACCAGTTGCACAATGTTTGGAATGTCATTCAATCCGACATACATGATTCCTGATTCAACATCAACGGCACCACCGCTCCACTCCGCTCCACCTCTAAAACCCGGTAGCTGAATAATTCCCTGCAAGCTTGGTGGCTGATAAATACTTCCCCAGGAATATTTACTTGCCTCCGTTCTAATAAATTCATGCGCTTCTGGTGAGATGTCGGTAATGGTGCTTTCATCAAATGATGTGCGCGTAAGTGGCAAAGGCTTTATAGGAAAAGGTTGCGTTAGCCATGCAGATTCATCAGCCATGACTGAAGGTGGCACAGGTCTTTCTTCTATCGGATAAATAGGTTTACCTGTTTCGCGTTCCAACATAAATACCAATCCTTGTTTTGTAATCTGTACTACAGCATCAATCTCTTTTCCATCTTTTTTTATGGTTGTTAAATTAGGTGGTGTTGGCAGATCATAATCCCAAAGGTCGTGATGTGAAGTTTGAAAATGCCAGACATGTTTTCCAGATGCTGCATCAATAGCAATTATTGAATTGGCGAATAAGTTTTGGCCTTTACGCTCACCTCCATGAAAATCGAATGCAGGTGCGCCTGTTGCGGCAAATACCAATCCTCGTTTCCTGTCTATGCTTAATCCGGCCCAGGCATTGCTGCCACCAATATTCTTATAGCTTTCTTCCGACCATGTGTCAAAACCAAACTCTCCTGGATGAGGGATTGTATGAAAAGCCCAGCGCAGTTTTCCGGTACGCACATCATACGCACGTACATCACCGGAAAGAGCATCATAATTTTCTTTTAGAGAAGAACCAATAATAATGAGATCCTCATAAACAACTCCAGGAGAGGTGTTGGTCACATCATATTTTTCAAAGTCAACATCGTTGCGAAGACCTTTTCTTAAATCGATATAACCATTTCCACCAAAGTTGGAAAAAGGCTTTCCTGTATGAGCATTGAGTGCTATCAACTTGTTTTTCGCACAAACTAAAATCCGTTTGTCATCTCCATCTTCCCAATAGGTGAGACCCCGATTGAACCCTCCTTCTTTGCTACTGGGTTCAAAGGGATCAAATACCCAAAGTTCCTTTCCGGTACTCGCTTCTACCGCAAAGACTTTCATCTTGGCAGAAACACCATAGAGAATTTTATCTATGATGATAGGATTGCATTCTATTTTGGAAAAATCACTATGATCGCCAGTGCGATAGGTCCACGCAACCTGAAGTTGATTTACATTTTCTTTATTGATCTGATCTAACTGTGAGTACGCATTGATGCCATCATCACCGCGGTAAGCTCTCCAGCTTTTATGTGGTGAGGGGCTCTCGCACGAGATGATTATCAAAAGAAAAAAAATGTAAAGTATTGGTCTTTTCATTTTGTAAGTTGAATTGCCTTCACTGCAATCCGTACCTATCGATCAAATACACCAACGCAGCCATCGAAGCTGATCCCAATTCAAGTTCGCGTTTGTCAACTTTATCGATTGTGTCTTCTGGTGTGTGATGATATTTAAAATACCGCTGTGAGTCTGGAAGAAACTCCAGCACAGGTACACCTTGTTTATTCAAAGGGCCAATGTCAGCTCCTCCACCTTCTTGATCAAAGTCTGTAAGTCCATAAGGTTCCAACAAAGGTTTCCAACTTTTAATTTTTTGACGAACAGCATCGCTTGCGGTCATCGTAAATCCGCGTGGCGTAAATCCACCGCGATCAGACTCAATTGCCACAATATGTTTCTCTTTGTTCTTTTCTGCAAGCTCGGCATACTTGGTTCCACCTCTCAAGCCATTCTCCTCATTCATAAACATCACCGCTCGTATAGTCCGTTTTGGTTTATAACCCATCATTTTGAAAAGCCGCAGCACTTCTATGGACTGCACACAACCCGCGCCATCATCATGTGCACCTTGTGCTAAATCCCACGAGTCAAGGTGACCACCAACTACAATAATTTCATCCTTATATTCACTTCCTTTAATTTCACCAACAACATTAAAAGACGGAGCATCTTCTAATGTTTCGCAGTGTGTCTCAATGTAAAATTGAAGATCCTTGTCTTCCTTTACCAGCTTACTCAATACGTCTGCATGCTTTGTACTAATCGCTATTGCTGGAATTTTTGCTATGTTAGGTGCATACTGCATTCCTCCAGTATGGGGATAGTCCTCTACATTAGTACTCATAGAGCGAACAATAGCAGCTACAGCTCCGTACTTTGCTGCTTCTGATGCTCCGCTACCTCGTTGATCCACAGCTCCGCTGTATGCAGCAAACGTATTGATCTTGGTTGGGTCCATCGGTCTATTAAAGAACACAATTTTACCCTGTATATTCTTCACACCAAGTTGAGTCAACTCTTCGAAAGTTTTCACTTCAACTATTTTGCTAACAATTCCATCAGGGCCGGTGCCAACAGATCCGCCCAAAGCACAAACATTCATTGGCACCGTCCCTATTTTTTTTGAATTCACTATTTGACCGATCTCCCGTTGACCTCTGACCCAATGCGGTACTAACACAGGTTGTAGCCATACTGAATCAAATCCAAAATCTTGCATCACATGTCGGCTCCATTCTACAGCCGCAGCCGCACCCGGTGAACCGGATAATCGGGGACCCACATTGGTGGTAAGGTGTTGAAGCATTTGATATGATCTGCCATTCTGTAAAGCATTATCAAAAATATGCTTCACCATTGACTCATCATTGGATTGAGAAAAACTTGTGAAATTAATAAAGGAGAAAAAGAGAATAATGTACTTTTTCATATCAATGATTCTCGTCTTCAAATTAATTTTAGTAAAAACTAAAGGGTTGAAAATAGAGTAAATCGAGCAATAGCGGAAGTGCATTTTATGTAATCGGCTTGGCCGAACCAAATAAAATCTTCAAACATTTGAAAAGCAGGCGATACCAGCGTACTTGCATATAAATTTCCCATTTATGGCCTTCCTATTTGAATCCTTCGAAAGCTGGAAGAACTACAGTGTAGAAAAAAAAATATCATTACACCAGGTGGCTATGGAGTATGAGAAAGAACAACGAGGTAGAACTGAAAAAGAAATCTGGGATGGCTTGGCCAATGCGTGGAGCGTTATGAAAGACGCGGTGCAAACAGGATTGGAAGAAGACATGACATCACGCTCAGGCATGATAAACAATGGCGCAAAGAAAGTGTACAATTACCCCAAGCCTGTTTTATCTAAAGAATTTCAGAATTTAATTTCACGGGCTTTAGCAGCAAAAGAGGTAAACTCCTGCATGGGACGGATTGTAGCCGCTCCTACCGCTGGCGCTTCCGGAATAATGCCAGGGGTGCTCTACACGCTTCAGGAAATCCATGAGATTGAAGACAAAAAAATCCTGGAAGCCATGTTACTCGCTGCTGGTATTGCTCTTATTATGGAACAAAAAGCATCTATTTCAGGCGCGGTGGGTGGCTGTCAGGCTGAAACAGGAACTGCTGCTGCAATGGCTGCAGGAGCAATAGTCTATTGTTTAGATGGAAATACAGATCAGATTTTCAATGCAGTTGCTATCACAGTTCAATGCATGCTGGGACTTGTATGCGATCCTGTGGCAGGTCTGGTTGAAGTTCCCTGTGTTGTTCGCAACGCGAGTGCAGCTGCCATTGCAAATAGTTCAGCACAGATTGGTCTGGCCAATGTAAGCAGTGTAATACCTGTTGATGAAGTAATTGAAGCGATGGGTGAGATTGGCGCCAGCATGGAAACACGATACAAAGAAACGGCACTCGGTGGATTGGCCGCTACTAAAACAGGACAAGCTATCGCTAAAAAAGTATTGATCCGCGATATTGAAATTATGCCAGACGAAGGAGTGAAATGATTACCGGATAAATTCAGGCAGAATCTTTTTTCCGAAAAAGTATACCAGAGAAGTAAAGATAATTGC
>JAENVX010000006.1 GCA_016650355.1 Bacteroidia bacterium
AATACCCTTACCACTTCACTAAAGGAAGCATGGGGGAATCTTTATTCAGGTTTTGGCTTTGATTATTTTTTCTTAGATGAGACGCTCAATAGGCAATATCAGTTCGAACAAAATATGAGTATTGTTTTGGTATTTTTTACCGTCACTGGTATTTTGATCACATGCATGGGTTTGTTTGGACTTGGTATCATTAATTTTAAGCAAAGGGAAAAGGAAGTTGGTGTACGCAAAGTATTGGGTTCCAGCACTACAGCAGTACAAATTCTTTTGTTAAAAAGTCTGGCTGGTCCAATTGGTATTGCGCTGATCATTGGTACCCCTTTCGCTTTAGTTATTATTAATTACGGATTGCAAAACTTTACGTATCATGTAAGTGTGGGTCCAATCACATTTGTTGCTTCCGCAGCAATTGTACTCCTCATCTCATTATTTACGATTTCATTCTTAGTTAGAAAAACATCACATCTAAATCCAGTGGATATTTTAAAAAGTGAATAATAATTTTAATGAAAAAAAATCGTTTCATGAATAAGGGTTAAAGACCGCTACGGTGTCAAAGGAAACTAATTACACAAAACGATGAAAATGCTACCAAAATGCTTGATTTTCTCCGCAACTATGGCGCTAACAAGTCTATCGCAAGCACAGGAAATTAACAAACAGCTCGATTCTTTCGATAAAATTATTGTGTCACCCAAAATCAACCTGGTATTACAAAAAGGAAAAACGGAATCCATCCGCATCCGCTATTCAAATGTTGCTTCTGATAAAATTAACATCGAAGTTAGTCAATAAAAGAATTTCAGTTTTGCCGTGGCGCATCGGTGTCACTAGTTGCCATACTGATGTCAAAAGATTTTGCGAAATTGGTTGTAGTTGCCTTTGCCTTGGCCATACCCATTACATGGTACTGCATAGAAAATTTATTCCTCACTAATTTTGCATACCGAATTGGCTTTGATCTGCCCATAGTTTTTCTTGCCGGACTGGCAGCATTTATTATTGCAGTTGCTACCATTAGCTTTCAAGCAATTAAAGCTGCACTAAACAATCCCATGAAGGCTCTGAAAAATGAGTAGTCTAATTTCTACATAATATCAACTGAGTATAGGCTATATTTGAATATGCAGTATGATATAATTGGTGTTTTACCGTCCTCACTTCCAATGTGTTGATTATAATGGGAGTGCCTACATTATTCGACTAGAATAAGCAGAAAGTATAAAATAAAAAGCCTAACTGGTAGGACAGCTTTTGTGCTAAGTTAGATTACAAGCATACCTTCATCACTTTAAGGGGGAAACAATCCATGTATGTTTTTCCCACCGATTAATATTTTTTTTGAACTTTATCGCCTAACTTTCTCGCGCGTATAGCTATTTATGTTTCGAATAAATTTAAAACTAATTCTGCGCCAGCTCAGGAGTATTTACTCCATAATTAATCTGACTGGTCTCACAGTAGGCTTTGCTGCCTTCATCTTAATCTTTCTTTGGGTAAACGAGGAATTAAGTTACGACCAATTTCATCCGACATACAAAAATATTTTTCGGGTTGTTGGAGATCAGGTTCAAGATAAGGGTGCATCGTACCCTATAGCCCTTACTCCGGCTCCACTTGCCGAATATCTTGATTCGAATTTTGAAGAAATCGAAAATGCATGCAGATTAAGGGCAACGGAACTTTTTATACGGTATGAAGATAGCGGGCTTTACGAAATTGGGCTGGCTGCAGATCCTTCATTCTTCAATATATTTAATTTTCCCACGAAACAAGGCTCACTTTCTGGTTTCGAAAAAGGAACAGATAAAATAGTGATCAGCCAAAAAATGGCAGAAAGTTTCTTTGGAGAATTTGACCCCATCGGAAAGGTTTTTTTGATTGCTGGCCATGATGTAATGGTAATGGCAGTGATGGAAAATATTCCAACCAACTCTCACCTGCAATTTGATTATGTGCTCCCAATAAAGTTTTTGGAAGAAATCGGCATTGATAAGTTAGTTAATTGGAATTATTTTCAGTTGTATACTTATGTCCAAACAAGGAAAACAACAAACGAATTTTTTCTGAACGAGAAGCTTAAAAATACTCTTATCAAAAATAGTCCTGAATCAACTACCGAGCTTAAACTTCAGCCATTAGCTGATATTCACCTTAAATCAAATCGCTTCAACAATGAGATGAATGGCCGGGGTAACATTCAAAACGTATACATATTCTCAGTGATTGCAATCTTCATTTTGATCGTTGCAAGCATTAATTATTCTAACCTGGCAACAGCAAGATCTATAAAGAGGTCAAAAGAAACGAGCATGCGAAAAGTAATGGGTGCCAGTCGTCAACAATTGGTACAATTTTTCTTTTTAGAATCAATTTTCTATTGCACATTGGCTTTGAGTATTGCCATACTAGTAAGTTGGTTGCTGCTCCCTAATTTCAATCTATTAACGGGCAAGCATCTTCAATTTGAATTCTACAATTCAACAATTCTTGGTCCATTACTAACTTCCATATTACTCTGTGCTTTATTGGGTGGTATTTACCCATCCATAATTTTATCATCACAAAGTCCAGTAAAGGCGCTTAAAGGAATTACCCAAGCTGGTAATGGTGCAATAGTGTTGAGACGGGTGTTAGTAATAATTCAGTTTATTTTGAGCATTAGTTTACTTTCGAGTGCGCTTATCATTCAAGACCAGATGAACTTCATCAATTCAATAGACCTAGGCTTTGAAAAAGAAAATGTTATCTCGTTCACTGCTTTAAGAAAAGTAAGGGCGCAATATCCAGCGTTTAAAAGTGAATTATTAAAATTACCTCAAGTAAAGTATGTTACCGCCAACAATGAAAACATTTCATCTGTAGAATACTGGACAGATGCAATTGGATGGGAGGGAAAAAACCCTGATGCTAATATCCGTTTCTATCAATTAACCGTAGATCATGACTTTTTAAAAACCTATTCTATTACTCTTGCTGCAGGTAGAGATTTTTCTGAATCTTTCGCGTCTGACTCATTGGCCATATTAATAAATGAAAAGGCAGTTGCTGAAATAGGACTTACGGATCCATTGAATAAAGTACTTACGTTGCACAATAAAAAATACAACATCATTGGTGTTGTTAAAGATTTTCATTTCAAATCTGTGCATATGCCCATAGCACCTTTAGTCATATACATTGAGCCTTCAGGGTTTTATCAATTTTCGGTAAAACTTCACAAAGGACCATTGGCTGAGTATGTTAATGCAGTACAAATGGTAGCAAAAAAATTCGCTCCTGAAAGACCATTTGATTATACATTTGTAGATGAAACAATAGCAAGTCTCTACAAAACGGAGGCACGCATTGCTACAATAATCCAGTACTTTTCTGCACTTGCCATTTTTATATCCTGCCTTGGGTTATTAGGTATTATATTATTTGTTACGGAAAAACGTGTAAAGGAAATGGCCATACGCAAAATTTTAGGCGCCAGCGTTTACAAGCTAATTCTGTTGCTTTCAGTCGAATATATTATTTTAGTCGCAGTTGGACTTTTTATAGCTATACCTGGCTTGTACTACATTATTGATAAATGGCTCAATAATTTTGCATATCGAATAGAGATAAATTATTGGGCATTTCTAATAGCTGGCCTTGCTGTTTTATTTTTCGCTCTGCTTACTATTGCCTACCGTACCTATAAAACCGCAATCGATAACCCGGCAGATAGTTTGAGAGTTGAATAAATAATTGAATCATGCCGATTAAATTATTATTGGTAATATGATCCGTTCCACTAATTATATTTCTAATTTCTTTTCACGTTTCCTTATAGTTTTGGTGTTTATGGGCGTTGAAACATCCATAGTAGCCCAACCGAAATCGCAACATGGTGTCCTTGACTCGAGATCTTTTAGCTTAGAGCATGACAAGCTAGCATTAAATGGTGATTGGGGTTATTTTGAAAACCAATTCGTCCAACCGATTGATGCCTTTTCATTAAGAAGTTCATTTATTGAGTTCCCAAATGTCTGGAACAAAACCAATAAATCAGGACAAGGATACGCAACATACTGTCTTAAGGTCATCCTTGCTAAGCAAACTGACTCACTTGCCATTGAAATGCCGCAGGTCTATTCATCCTATCAGCTTTGGGTAAATGGGAAGCTTATTGGAGTAAATGGAAAGGTTGGTAAAACATTGGCCGAGACAGTCCCACAATGGTTACCACAAACAGTAGCCTTTTCCAACTCGTCTGATACGCTAGAAATTGTACTTCAAATTTCAAACTTTAATCATCACAAAGGCGGAATAAAAGATCCGATCTACCTAGGATCAAGTGAGTTGTTGAAGTACCAACATTCCATAGCCTTTGGCAGTAACATAACAGAATCTATTCTTTTGGGAACAGTCGGAATAATTTTTCTGGTTCTCTACCTAAACACTAAAAAGAAAAAGATCATTATTTATTTTGCCTTGTTTTGTATCACTTGGGCCATCCGGGGCATGTTCTCCAACCTATATACATTCATTTCATTTTACCCTGATTTTAACTGGAACGTGATGGTAAAAATTGAGTATATAACGTTGTTCCTTACAATGATCTGGGGGATTTTATTTTTAGGTAGGGTTCTTGTTAAAGAAACGAATAAGAGTATAAAATATTTGTTAGTCGGCAGCAACGTTTTTTTTATTATTTATGCACTTATAATGTCTCCGGCTTTGTTCACAAAAGGATTGCCAATTTATTTGTCGTTTAGTGGTTTCCTTATCATTTATTCCACAATTCTAATATTAAAGGCATTGATTAATGAACGTCTGGGAGCTGGTTTTCTAACTGTCTCTATTCTATTAGGTATTTGCATTTTCAGTTATGATATTTTCACGTACGAAGGCTTCTTCACTCACTATCCAATAATATTTAGTGTAGGTTATATCCTCATCTTTTCCCTTATGGCAGTAGTACTCTTACTACACCTCAACATTATCAAAAGCAAGCCCAGAGCTTCCAACAGACTGACCTTCGATGATCTATATAATGGAGATAACAGCTTAACAAAGCTTTAGAATTCCAGAAGTGTCTGGATATCGTCTTTTCAAAGTGCCTTTGCCAGTTTTGCGTTAAGGCTCCAAAAAATAAATTGTCGTTCGTTATGGAAAGCGATCACGTCAAACATCTATACAGTAGAAACTAAAAACTACTGTTATGAAAAAAGTAACTTTTATTACCGCAATAGCCCTGATTGGGATTGGGGCTATCTTATTGCCTTCTTTTACCTTTAAAAAGGAAACAAAGAAAAAATATTTCTCCACCTACCGTAGCATCCCCAAAGGTTGTGTCTATCGTACCCTAATGGGTGAGGAGCCTTCAGACTCCAACTTTAGCTATAAAACACCAGAAAAAGTTTCCTATTCATTGACAAAAGGACTTACCTGGATCGCTACTGCACAAAATCAAGATGGAGGCTGGGGCGCGGGAAGCCATTCCCGACAAGATATAACAGACCCGCACGCTGTTCCATCTGACCCTGCAACTACTTCAATGGTCGCCATGGCATTGTTGCGAAGCGGTACTACATTAAACACAGGGGTATATTCTCACCAACTAAAACGCGCCTTAACTTATTTATTAAACGCGGTAGAGACCTCCGCTGCTTCCAGTCTTAATATCACCGATCAGCAAGGCACACAAATACAATCAAAGCTGGGTCAAAACATTGATGTGATCCTTACGTCACAATTCTTAAGCAACATTCTTGATTACACAAAACACGATCCACAATTAAAAGCACAAGTGAAAAAAGATTTGAATGCTTGCGTGGCAAAAATTCAGCGGGCACTAGATAGTAATGGAAGTATACAGGGTTCTGGCTGGGCAGGTGTGCTGCAATCTTCATTCGCAAGCAATGCACTAGAATCTGCTGAAGCACAAGGGGCAATGGTAGATAAGAATGCACTAGAAAAATCAAGAGAATTTCAGAAAAACAACTACGATGCTAAAACCGGAAACATAAATACCGATATGGGTGCAGGGGTGATGTTATACTCCGTAACAGGCTCTGCTCGAGCCAGTGCCAAGCAGGCACGCAAAGTGGAAGAAGAAGTAGCAAAAGCAAAGCGTGATGGACGCCTGGAACAAAACGCTCCGGTAACAGCTGAGAATCTTTCGCAGATTGGTTATGATAAAGACGATGCAATGAAATTTTCAACAGCGTACGAAGTCTATCAATCGGCTAAATTACGTGCACAGAGTGACGAGGTGATGGATGGCTTTGGTAGCAACGGTGGAGAAGAGTTTATGAGTTATCTGCAAACGGGTGAGTCCATGATCATAGGCAATGACAATTCCTGGACAATATGGTATGACAACATCTCAGGTCGCATGTTAAGCATCCAAAATGATGATGGTAGCTGGAGCGGCCACCACTGTATCACCAGCCCGGTGTTTTGCACGGCTACTTGTATTTTAATACTATCCATTAACAATGATGTGGACAAGTTGATTGAATTAGGAAGAGAAAAATAAAACTTTAGTTAAAAGGTAGAAGTTAAAAGAAGCCAGTTAAAAGCCGCGCCAAAAGAGCGGCTTTTACTTTTCGTTCACTTGAATATGCAGTGAGGTTTACAGTTCTATGTAGACTATACTTCCCATTACCTCATCCTTCTCCAAGAAATAATATATGGCAAGCCAAAAATGAATGGTTTGGGTTAGAAGTTTTGCAAACCTTGAAAAAGAAAATTGGAAAGATTATTATACATTAATGAATACGAGAGAAGTTCTTCTTTTCCCAGCTTCGAACAAGTATGTACGGATTTGAACAATCATCACTACCGTAATTTAGGACAACCATCGATTATCATATCTAATCAAACTATTGACCGAATTGCAACCATTGAAAAGAGGAATGGTCTTTGCATCCGTTGATGCATTCGGTAGTTAACCTGAAACAAACCCTGTTATTATGCTCCAGAACTATATCAAAGTTGCTCTTCGTTCTATTTTCCGCAACAAGCTCACTGCGTTCATTAATATTGGGGGACTTGCACTTGCTATGATGTGTGCCATTTTGATTTATCTGTTTGTTACAGACGAATTGAATTATGATCGGTACAACAGCCAGGCGGACCGCACGTATCGCATCACCCGTGCATTCCTAAATCGTGATGGTGTGGCAAACCTACACTTGGCTAATGTGGCACCACCAATAGGCCCGCTGGTTAAAAATGATTTTGGCGAAGTTGAAGCAATGGCTCGCACCGTCAACTTCGGGCTAGTAATTGGTCAGGAAGAAAATGGAGAGCTCATCAAAAACTTCTCTGAAGATTTTCTCTTTTTAGTGGAGCCTGATATTTTCAAAATCTTTGATATAAACGTCAAAGCCGGTGATCCCGAAAAAGCATTAGTACGCCCCTTCACGGTAATGTTATCTGAAAAAACAGCTCGCAAATTTTTTGCAGATGGAAACGCTTTAGGCAAGCGGCTCCGCGCCAACAATCAATTCGATTTAGAGGTGACAGGCGTATACGAGGATTTTCCAAAACAAGCGCATTGGCACCCAGAGTATATGGTCTCGTTTAGCACCCTGGAGAATGATAACATTTATGGAAGAAAGGGCTTGGAGACTAACTGGGGCAACAATATGTTTGGAACATATTTACTCGTAGAAAAAGGTACCGATCCGAAAAAGATAGAAAAGGGATTTCCTGAATTCCTGAATAAACATTTCGGAACATATGCTATTGCGAACTTTGGCGTACCTCCAGATTTTGTTGCTTCCAAAGCCACCACGCTTTTTTTACAAAAACTTACCGATATTCACCTTCGCTCCCATCTCGATGATGAACTTGAAGTAAACGGCAACATCAACAACGTGTATATGATGGCTGTAATTGGCTTGTTCATAGTTTTGATTGCTTGTTTCAATTTTATCAACCTGTCAACCGCGCGGGCAACAAAACGTGCCAAAGAGGTAGGTATGAGAAAAGTAGTGGGTGCTTTCAAAAATCAATTGATTATTCAATACCTAAGTGAATCTGTCCTAATTGCACTACTTGCCCTAATTTTTGGGCTCAGCCTTTCTACCGTATCGATCGGTTGGCTGAACGCCTTTACTGGAAAGACTTTAATAATCAGCTTGGTGGATAATTCGACCTTGTTTCTTGGACTGCTCTTATTTGCAGTGTGTGTTGGAATTTTGGCAGGTCTCTATCCTGCTTTAGTACTTTCGAGTTTCAAACCTGTACTTGTGCTAAAAGGACAACAAGGTTCTGCAAAAGGGAAAGGACTACTTCGCAAGTCATTAGTGGTGGCACAGTTTTCAATCTCTATTGTACTCTTGATCGCAACTGCCATCACCTTTCAGCAACTGGGATATTTGAACAATCGTAATTTGGGCTACAATAAAGATCAGGTCATAACGCTTCCTTATTATGACGAACTATCGGATGCTTATCAATCATTTTACAATGAGTTGGTTAAGTTTTCTGGTATCAAAACGTTAAGCCGCTCTTCCCGCATCCCCACAGGCAGACTGCTCGATAGCCAGGGCCCTCCTCTGATAATGAAAGGTGACAGTTTGGTTAACTCTACTGTCACGACAAAAAATGTAAGGGTTGACTATGAATTTTTTAACTCCTATAGCATTGGGTTTGCTGCTGGAAGAGACTTTTCGAAATCAATACCCACTGACGACTCACTTGCTTTTATTGTAAATGAGACGGCAGCCCGAAGTTATGGCTGGACAGACTTGAATGATGCCATCAATAAAGACTTCAACTATGGGGGCACAACAGGTAAGTTGATTGGTATTGTGAAGGACTTTCATTTTGAATCCTTACATCAACAAATTGTTCCGTTGGTGTTTCACATGGGAAATTACAACAATATGTCGGTGCAGATATCGGGCACGAATATGAAAGAAGGAATAGAACATATCGAAAAAATATGGAAAGAGTTTCTACCTAAGCGACCCTTTAGTTATACCTTTCTAAGCGATAACTATCGCAAACTTTACGAAGACGAGCAAACGCAAGGAGAACTCTTCACCATCTTTTCAGGGCTTGCGATCTTCATTGCTTGTCTTGGATTGTTTGGTCTTGCCACCTTCAACACCCTACAACGTGTGAAAGAAATTGGTATACGCAAAGTATTAGGCGCTTCTGTGCCCAGCATCCTGACATTACTTTCCAAAGAAATTGTCGTCTTAATTATACTAGCAAATCTTATGGCCTGGCCGTTGGCCTGGTTCTTTATGAACAAGTGGCTTGGTACCTTCGCCTATCATGTAGACATGAATATTGGTATCTACTTGTTGTCGGCATTCGCTGCAATCACGTTGGCGTTGGTAACCGTGAGCACCCAAACCATTCGGGCCGCCATGACTAATCCTTCAAACACGCTTCGATACGAGTGAAAAAGTAAACTATGAAGAGTCCTCAGCTAATAGGTTTGTTTTTGGTTTCTACCGCTTGCTATGGTCAACAAGTGAAGCAAGCACCTGATCAGGCCATTGCCGACTATTGTGATGGATGCGAAATGATGTATGAGGGCATTTCGTTACTCAACAATATTTCATGGGAGGCTTCGCTGGCAAATAAAGGTGAACCCGGTGCCAGCCTTGAAATAATAGGCACAGTGTATATGCTAGATGGCAAAACTCCTGCAAAGGATATCGTACTCTATGTTTATCATACAGATGCTAAGGGATTATACTCTGGTGCCCAAGGCCAGGTAAACGGAACGCGCCATGGGCACTTGCGCGGATGGGTTAAGACAAATGAACTAGGGCAGTTTAAGATCAAGAGCATCCGACCAGCACCGTACCCTAATGGAAACATCCCCGCCCACCTTCACCTTCTCGTGAAGGAACCCAATAAAACGCTGTACTATATTGACGAAGTCTGGTTTGAAGATGATCCACTTGTCACAACAGAAATGAAACGAAAAGCAGAGAAACGCGGGGGCAACCTTACTATTCCTTTGACGAAAGAAGGCAATGGGTGGAGAGGAATTCTAAAGATCACCTTAGGTCTGAACATTCCCAACTACCATTGAGACTTCTGAGTTTCAAAAAAAATCTCTATAAATAAAGAACCTACCATAGTCATATTCGTTTTTTATTGCGTTAATTTTGTTAAAATTTTTTTGAATGCCATTTATCTGAAGAAAAACATCAAAGCGAATTGGAAAAATTAACTATCCCATCTGAGAACCTTGGCTTTAATGCCTCTCTCACCAATGCCTCCCCGGCATTGTCCAACCTCCTAAGCACTGTTTGCTCAGTGACAAGGCGACCGCATAGGCGGATCCGAATCTGAAACCTGTTGTTTACGAACAATAGTTCGGTGAATCCACTTTGTGGGATTCGCCTTGAAGTGCTTTATAGCATTTGTAATTAATCATTCAAAATTTAATAAGAATAAAAACTTTGGAAGACAATATAATTGTCAGAACAGCAACAGCTGCTGACGTACATTATGCTGATACCATCACCAACGAGATGGCAGAATCAGCAAAGGCGCGTGGAACTGGAATAGCCAGACGCTCCCCTGAATATGTGAAAATGAAAATGATGGAGGACAAGGCCGTTATCGCTGTAACGCGTGATGGCGGCTGGGTTGGCTTCTGTTACATCGAATCATGGGAACATGAAAAGTTTGTCGCTAATAGTGGACTTATTGTAGCCCCTGCCTACCGCAAGTCGGGTGTGGCAACAGAGATTAAGCGCAAAGTTTTTGAGCTTTCGCGTAAGAAATATCCCAACTCCAAAATTTTTGGTTTGACCACTGGCCTTGCCGTGATGAAGATCAACTCTGATCTGGGATACGAACCTGTAACCTACTCACAACTCACAACCGATGAACAATTCTGGAAGGGGTGTCAGAGCTGCGTAAACTATGAAATTCTGATGAGCAAGGGCCGTGAGAATTGCATGTGCACTGCAATGCTCTTTGATCCCGTTGAGTCTGCTAAAAAACAAACTGAATTGGTACCTATAGTCGTTACAGCTGAAGGAAGCCTTGAGCTGCACAAAAAGAGAGAATTTCAGGGTAACTTCAAACTTTTCGAACGTTGGGTAAAATTTAAACAGTTCGTTTTATTGAAAAGCTGGAGGAAGAAACAAAGTGAAAATCCTTCCGAAAAGAAGAATTCGTTTTTAAGTTTCCTGTTCTTCTGGTAGCAGCTTATCCAAAATAAAAATAGATCCAAGAAGGTGGATTAGAAAATTGTTATGAAAAAGAAGGTAGTACTTGCATTTAGTGGAGGATTGGATACCTCTTATTGCGGTAAACATCTGTCCGATGATTTGGGCTACGAAGTCCATACCATCACCGTAAATACAGGTGGGTTTAATGCAGATGAAATTTCCGAAATTGAAAAACGAGCTATAAGCCTTGGTGTTGCCTCTCACAAAACAGTTGACGAAACAAAAAATTACTATGAGAAAGTAATTCAGTACCTCGTCTTCGGAAATGTGTTGAAGAATGGAACCTATCCGTTAAGCGTCAGTGCTGAACGCATGTCACAAGCCCTGGTAGTGGCCAATTATGCAAAGGAAATAAAAGCCGATGCCGTAGCTCATGGAAGCACCGGAGCAGGAAACGACCAGGTGCGTTTTGATATGATCTTTCAAATTTTGGTTCCAGGCATTGAAATTATTACACCTATTCGCGATAAAAAGTTGAGCCGCGAAGAGGAGATCGAATACTTGAAATCAAAAGGCATTGCCTTCAATTTTGAAAAAGCCAAGTACTCAATTAACAAAGGAATCTGGGGAACTAGTGTTGGCGGTCGCGAGACACTCAATTCAATGGGGTCACTTCCAGAAGAAGCTTGGCCAACTCAAGTCACCAAACAAGGAAGCGAAGAAGTAAGACTTGGCTTTGAGAAAGGACATTTGACTTCTGTAAATGGAAAATTATTTAAACATTCCACGGATGCGATTCACCACCTTCAATCCATTGCTGGAAGTTACGGGATAGGACGGGACATCCATGTGGGCGATACTATCATTGGTATCAAAGGTCGTGTTGGGTTTGAAGCAGCTGCTCCGATGCTAATTATTAAAGGTCATCATGCTTTAGAAAAACATGTCCTCACGAAATGGCAACTGAGTTGGAAGGATCAACTGGGACAATTTTATGGCAACTGGTTGCATGAGGGGCAATACCTGGATCCCATCATGAGAGACATTGAGGCGTTCTTGACTAACTCACAAAATAATGTTACGGGGGTAGTATCCCTGACACTTTACCCATATCGATATCAAATTAACGGGATAGAATCTACGTTTGATTTAATGTCATCAAAGTTTGGCAAGTATGGGGAAATGAATTTAGGCTGGACAGGTGAAGAT
>JAENVX010000007.1 GCA_016650355.1 Bacteroidia bacterium
AAGAGGAACTTGTCAATTTTAAAAGAAATTTTGAAGTCAGACAATTACGTCTGAATAGTTTGAAAAATGATGAGACTGCATCAACTAATTTTGGAACGCAGTATTATGTAGTGGACGTGGACGATATGTTGCAAGGCAATGTGCTCCCTGAGTTGTTCAAAGATAATATCGTACTTATGGGCTTTCTTGGAGATTATATTGGGGATCCTTCCTGGGACGACAAATTCTTTACGCCCCTAAATAAAGTAGTTGGTGGTCGAGCTAACCCTGATATGTTTGGGTTGGTCGTGCACGCTAATATTGTTTCTATGATTTTGGAAGAAGATTATATAAACACTATTGGTGAATTGATGAGATACGTGATCGCATTTTTTGTGTGCCTATTAACTGTTGCATTGTTTATATGGATTGATCTAAATTTGCCAGTATGGTTTGATGCACTTTCGGTTACCATACAACTTGTCGAATTACTTATTATTTCTTTCTTCATTATTTTTGCATTTGCTTGGTGGAACCTGAAATTAGACTTAACCGTTGCAATAGGGGTTTCCGCTCTCGTTGGCCCATGTTATGATATTTTCAAAAGCTTCCAAAATGAAATAAATAGGAGACTTACTAAACGGAGGGAACAAGTATTAACAACTGAAGTCTAAATTTGGCACGATTTTTCATTATTTTCGTATGTACAATATTCTTAAAACCATGAAAAAAGGTAGAATTTTAATGATCTGTAGCTTTGTCTTTATCAGTAGCTTGATTTATGGTCAGGACTACACATTTAAAGTACTAGCCAACAAAGGTGCTAATGAAATGAAGTCAGGAGATACTTGGCAGGCTGTGAAGACAGGTGCAAGCCTTAAATCAGGAGACGAAATTAAGGTAACAGAAAACTCTTATTTAGGATTGGTTCATGCTACAGGAAAGCCAATGGAACTTAAACAGGCAGGTAGTTATAAAGTGGCTGACCTGGCTGCAAAAGTTAGCGGAGGCACAAGTGTACTTAATAAGTACACAGATTTTATTCTTAGTAGTAATTCAGCAGAAGCTAAAAAGAACAGATTGAGCGCAACAGGAGCTGTTCACCGTGGACTTGAGGATATCAAGGTATACCTTCCAGAAAATCAATATGCTGGCATTTATAACAACATTGCGATCATTAATTGGGAAGCTTCTAAGGCAGGTGGGCCATATACTGTTACGCTCAAGAACATGTTTGATGATGAATTGATGAAGACGGATACACCAGAGACGACCCTTCAAATTGATTTGAAGGATCCGAAATTTGCAAATGAAACTGCTATCCTCGTTGAAGTAAAATCCAAAAACGATTCAAAAAGTAAATCAGAACAGCATTTAATAAAAAAACTTTCTCCAGCCGATTACGAAAAGGTGAAGAAGTCGCTGGCGGAGATCACGGGTGAAGTACAGGAGGTAACTGCTCTTAATCAATTTATCTTGGCTGGTTTTTACGAAGAGAACAAGCTATTTATTGATGCGATTACTGCCTATGAGCAAGCAATAAAAATGGCACCGGATGTGCCCTCCTATCAAGAAGCTTATGACGAGTTTCTATTAAGAAATAAGCTTAAAATTCCTAAGTAGGGGTTAAAATTAGTAGAAAGGCTCTTCCCATGGAAGAGCCTTTTTTTATATGCAAATGGTTGTGTTTGGCTGGCAACGATATTGTTCTAATTTTGTAAACTCACCTAATAGCAATACCTATGAGCGTTTTGGTTAATAAAAATTCCCGCGTAATTGTTCAGGGATTCACTGGAACAGAAGGTACATTCCATGCAAGCCAAATGATAGAGTATGGAACCAATGTTGTGGGTGGAATTACCCCCGGAAAAGGTGGGCTGGTTCATTTAGACAGACCTGTGTTCAATACAGTGAAGGAGGCAATTGCAAAAACAGGGGCTGACGTTTCGATAATTTTTGTTCCTCCAGCTTTTGCGGCTGATTCTATTATGGAAGCAGCTGAAGCGGGTATTAAAGTAATTATCGCAATTACAGAAGGTATTCCGGTTAAAGACATGATGCTTGCCAAGCAATATGTTAAGGAAAGAGGTGTGACTTTGGTTGGGCCAAATTGCCCAGGTGTAATTACGCCTGGCGAAGCCAAGGTTGGTATTATGCCTGGATTTGTATTTAAGAAAGGCACGATTGGAATTGTGTCGAAATCTGGAACCCTTACTTACGAAGCTGCAGATCAAATTGTAAAAGCTGGCTTGGGCATTACCACTGCCATTGGTATTGGTGGTGATCCTATCATCGGAACGACTACAAAAGACGCAGTAGAACTTTTAATGAATGATCCTGAGACAAAAGGTATTGTGATGATAGGTGAAATAGGTGGAAACTATGAACCAGTTGCTGCCCGCTGGATTAAAGAGACAGGAAATAAGAAACCCGTAGTTGGATTTATTGCCGGCCAAACTGCCCCTCCTGGCAGAAGGATGGGTCATGCTGGAGCAATCATTGGTGGAGCAGAAGATACCGCAGCAGCAAAGATGGCAATCATGCGCGAGTGCGGCATTCACGTGGTAGAATCCCCTGCCTTAATAGGTGAAACTATGTTAAAGGCTCTGGGAAAGAAATAGCCCAATCGCTAATTCTAATCAATTATAACAGATCATTCGCAAGGTTAGCCAATTCAGACCGCTCACCTTTTTCAAGAGTAATATGAGCATACAACTCATGGTCTTTTAAGCGATCAATAATATAGGACAATCCATTGCTTTGCGAGTCCAAATACGGAGTATCAATTTGATGAATATCTCCCGTAAAAATAATCTTACAATTCTCACCTGCCCGAGTGATAATAGTTTTGACTTCATGCGGTGTTAGATTCTGGGCTTCGTCCACAATGAAACAAATATTTGAGAGGCTCCGCCCTCTGATGTAGGCGAGTGGTGTAATAACAAGTTTCTCATTCGTCACCATTTCAGTGATTCTTGAATATTCTTTATCATTCTCGCTATACTGGTTTTGGATAAACTTAAGGTTGTCCCATAAGGGCTCCATGTAGGGGTTAAGCTTTGATTTTATGTCTCCCGGCAGGTACCCAATATCTTTGTTGCTAAGAGGAACAATAGGTCTCGCTAAATAGATTTGCTTGTACTCCCTTTTTTGTTCCAAAGCAGCGGCTAAAGCAATTAAAGTTTTTCCAGTTCCTGCTACACCTTGCATGGACACAAGTTTTACTTCAGGTTTGAGAACAGCATGAATAGCAAATGCTTGCTCCGCATTTCTAGGTTTTATTCCATAGGCATTTCGCTTCTCCACCTGCTCTACCATGCCGTTTGCAGAATTATAAAAAGCAAGCACTGATTTCTTTCCACTCTTTAAAATGTAATAATGGTTTTTCATCGGTTTCTCTTTGCCCAGTACTTCACCAGGAGGGCAATACCCTTTGTCATAAAGCAAATTGATCATATTGGGATCAATGTCTTCAACCACTTTGCTACCAGTGTATAGTGAACTTATATTTTGGATCTTGCCGGTAGTATAGTCTTCGGAAATTAAACCAAGTGCCTTCGCTTTAAGCCGCAGATTAATATCTTTTGAAACTAATATTACCTTTTTTCCTTTCTCTTCTTTCTGAAGAAGCAATGCCGAATTAAGTATTCGATGGTCAGCTTTGTCCTCGTTAAAAACTTTATTTGCGTCAACTTGCCCATTGCCACCGGTATCCATCACTACTTTGAAATTTCCTTTGCCCTTTCCGTTGATAGGGTTCCAGTGGTGGAGCATCTGGTTTTTGGCCAGCTTGTCAATTAAGCGTATAAATTCGCGAGCCTCAAAATTCTTTGTGTCATTTCCTTTTTTAAAATTGTCGAGCTCTTCCAGTACTGTAATAGGAATGCCAATGTCGTGTTCGTCAAAGTTGAGGATACTGTTATGTTCGTAGATAATAACAGACGTGTCGAGTACGAAAATTTTTTTCTCTTTTTTAGCCATGTTTTAAAAGAAAGGTTCACCCATAAAAAAATCGCGAAGACACGTTTTTACCAGGATAAAATATCAACCAGTATGAAACGTTTCTTCGCGACATTCAATCAATTGATTAAATCTAATCAAACGATTCGTAAATAAACAACTGTTTGTCTTATTCTTTTTATTGGGAATTTGATCTAAGCCCTGGAGGTAAACCTGCTTAAAATCTTGAATAAAAATCACCTTTTTCAGTAGGGGTGACTTTTAGAACATGCCCTAATACCAGCAGGATTAGCTTCTTTGATGCGCTTGATTTATTTAGAGAGGCAAGTTTCTTAAATTCATCCAGAGAAATGGTAGGGGTTTTGTTGAGGTGCTTCACCAATTGATCTTCCTTTTCGCCATATGTAAATTTCACACCATTTTTCGATCGTGATCGCCTTATAATTTCGCGCATTTCGCGACTTGCTTTTAAGCATTTATCATCCACACGAATATAGGCTTCTTTGATATCTGGACTCACCACAAAGTAGTGGGGTGGTCTTTCACTTTTTGGAATATCTAGCTTAAGAACAAAATGCTTTCCGGATAGTCTGATAACCTGTTCAGTAAATATCAACTTTGGCCGACATTGTTTTTCTAAGACGGTATTTATCAAATGAGATTCTTCCTCGGGATATTTTATACCCGGTATACTTTTGTCATCATCTACACCGATGAGCATGGTTCCACCACTTGTGTTGGCGAAGGCAATTAATTCTTTGGCGATTTTGTCGGGGTGAGCTGCTTTCCGCTTAAATTCCAAATGAGATCCTTCTCCTTTTTTTACTAAGTTTTTTAATTTCTGAATACTTGAGCCATCAAGTAGTAGCCCCTCATAGTTCTTGTTAAGTTGGGTTTCTGGTAGAAAGATGGAAGCCATTTTCGAATGCGAATTCTTGAAAGTTATCTCAGGCCTTTGAAATTTTCGTCTTCATTGTCTTCATCTTCTTCTTCTTGTTGCTCTACTTTGGGCATGCTAAACATGCTGCTCAGAAGATCCTTAAATTGAAGTCCATTAGAGAGATTATGCTTGCTAATGAGACTGTATTCAGCCAATCCGTGTAATGCAAATTCCATGAGGAAGAGCTTTGTGTTTTGATCTTGAGTTTTATGAAATTCATTTATAAGATCAATCAGACCGGGAACACTTTTTAATAACTTTTCGTAATTCTGATTAGTCAGTTCATTTAATAGATCAATTGTGTTGCCATCACCAAACCAGTTCGCGATTTTCTTATAAGGACTTTTTTCTTTCTGTTTTCTAAACTTATCCGGATCTGGAAAATAGTTTAGAAATTGTGTACGGATGGCTTTACCTATCAGATTCTGTGCTACGATGCCAGGGCCTTCCTGTTCACCTTCGTAAACGAGTTCAACTTTTCCAGTTATGGATGGGACAACACCAATAAAATCAGAAATCCGAACGAACGTATTTTTCTCACCATTAATGATACTCCTTCTTTCTGCACCCGCGACTAAATTTTCCATGGCTGAAATGGTAAGCCTGGCAGAAACACCACTCTTTGCATCGACATATTCACTTCTCCTCGCTTCGAATGCAATCTGTTCGACCAAATCTTTAGTTAGCTCACCTACCGCGATGACCTTCTTTTGGTCTTCACGAATAAAAGCTTCTTGTTGCGTAATCTTTTTGCCAATATCAAGCGTCTTGGGATAGTGCGTTATTATTTGACTATCAATTCGATCTTTCAATGGAGTCACAATACTTCCGCGATTGGTGTAATCCTCAGGATTTGCCGTAAACACAAATTGAAGATCCAGTGGTAACCTTATCTTAAATCCCCGAATCTGAATGTCTCCCTCTTGTAGAATATTAAAAAGGGCAACCTGGATTCTTGCCTGAAGGTCAGGCAATTCATTAATTACAAAAATACAACGATGTGATCTTGGGATCAGTCCAAAGTGAATAACACGCTCGTCTGAATAGGGTAGTTTCAGCGTTGCTGCTTTAATGGGATCAACATCTCCAATTAAGTCGGCAATAGAAACATCTGGGGTTGCCAGCTTTTCTGTGTACCGATCATTGCGGTGTACCCATTGTATTTCGGTAGCATCGCCAAGCTCTTGAATTTTATCTTTTCCAAATCGTGAAATGGGATGAAGAGGATCATCATTCAGTTCAGAACCTTCTATGATCGGAATGTATTCATCCAATAATTTAACCATCAGCCGCGCTAAACGGGTTTTTGCCTGCCCGCGAAGACCTAATAGGTTTATGTCATGTCCTGCAAGAATTGCTCTTTCTAAATCAGGGATTACGGTTTCCTCAAAGCCCCAAATCCCCTCAAACACTGTTTCTATATTTTGAAGTTTCTCAATAAGGTTGTGGCGTAGTTCGTCCTTTATTGTTTTCGATTGATAACCAGAACTTTTTAATTGCGCCAGGGTCTTGATGCCTTTGTGTTCGTTCATATAGTTAGATAGGATCTATTTTGATTTTATAATTTCTTTCTTTTGTTTTTCTTAAAGTCTTCAAAGACCAGGTTTCCCAATCCTTGTAAACTGCTGTAATAGGCATTGCCGTTGTTGGCCTTTGTGAAATCACGAACAAAGGATTTTAGATAAGGGTCAGTGGCAATCATGAACGTAGTTACTGGAATTTTTATCTTTCGTAGCTGACCTGCAAGGTTTAACGTCTTCGCTAAAATTTTATGATCTAAACCAAAACTATTCTTATAATATTTTATTCCTTGCTTGATGCAAGTAGGCTTACCGTCTGTGATCATAAAGACCTGTTTGTTTGCATTTTTTCTCTTTCGCAAAATATCCATTGCTAGTTCTAGCCCGGCTACCGTGTTTGTATGAAAGGGGCCCACTTGTAAATAGGGAAGGTCTTTTATTTCAATTTGCCAGGCGTCATCACCAAATACTAATATATCCAGCGTGTCTTTAGGATATTTTTTGGTAATCAATTCTGTAAGTGCCATAGCCACTTTTTTAGCAGGAGTAATTCGGTCTTCTCCATACAAAATCATGGAGTGCGAAATATCAATCATCAAAACAGTTGATGTTTGCGTCTTATATTCACTTTCAATAACCTCCAGATCTTCTTCAGTCATGTAAAAATTCTCTACGCCATGGTTGACCTGCGCATTCTTTAAGGAGTCAGTCATGGAGATTTGCTCAACCGTATCACCAAATTCGTAATCACGTCTGTCCGTAGTCGGTTCATCGCCACGACCATTGTGATGAGTTTTGTGTTCACCACCCTTTGCTTTCTTTAGTTTCCCAAAAATTTCTTCAAGCGCAGATTGCCGCAGGTTTTGTTCTCCTTTCGCCTTTAGTTTGAACTCTCCCCTTTGTCCATCTTCGGAGATGAAGCCGTTTTTCTTAAGATCCTCAATAAAATCTCCAATGCCGTAATTCTCATTTGTTAATTTATACTGCTTGTCAACCTCTGTGAGCCATTGGAGCGCCTCAGAAACATTTCCTGAAGTGATTAACACCAATTGCATGAAAATCTTAAAAAGTTTTTCAAAATCTGTTTTTGACCCTTCGGGGGGTGGGGTGAATTTTGAAAAACGATATCCAAGCATTCTTTATGATTGTTTTGAGTAATAACCAATAAACTACGGTTTCTGTTCTATACGCGATCTAAGTGGAGTGGCAGTGGTTACTTAATTTTACTTTTAGAAATATAGCGAACCTATGTAATAATTTTGATGTAATATTCAGCAAATGAAATTGCAATGGGCCTTTTTTGGCGGCAAATGATGAAATCAAAGAAATTATTATGAAAAAGTTAGTTGTATTACTGGTCCTAGTGGCTTCAATGATGGTCTCGGCATGTGCATCCTACTCCTGCCCAACTTATTCTAAAGCACCTCAAAAGGACGTTAGGGATTCAAGAATTTAGATTCTTAGAAAATCTTTTTTTAAAATTCCATTCAGCAACCTGAAGGGCTTATCTATTTGATAAGGTTAGCTTAATAAAAGATCGTCATCGTTTGACCAGTGTACCGAAGGCGGGACTTGAACCCGCACAGCTTACGCCACACGCCTCTGAAACGTGCGTGTCTACCAATTTCACCACTTCGGCATTAAATTAAAAGTCCCTCAACCCTTCGAGAACGACTTTAATTAAGATTTGGTGCCCAGGACTGGACTCGAACCAGCACACCTTTCGGCTCTACCCCCTCAAAGTAGCGTGTCTACCAATTTCACCACCTGGGCAACTCAATAACTTTTTTCAGAGTGAAGGCACTTCCCTCGCGGAAGGCGGGCAAAAGTAAAAAGGATTTGAAACTTTACCAACGAAACCAATTTAAGCATCTAGCCTCTTTTTTTTAGGTGCTTTTTGGCTCAAATATTGAATAATGCGGTCATACTCTGTGTGTTCTTTTTGCCCGATTGTTAACCGTGTACCATCATTGAATTTAATTTCAAATTCTTTATAGACAGAATTCTTACCCGTCTTCACGTGATGCTCTGCCCAAAAATCAATCTGATCAAGCGGAAATTTTCTAGTACTGTGAAGAACAGGGTAAGCAAGCCCTAACTCGTTATTACCCAGCGTGATTACTTTATAGCGAATAAAAATTTTATATAGAACAAATAAAGCGATTGGGGAAAGAAGCATTATTACCAAATAAGTGTACCAGGCAGGCTTCGGATCCTTGATGACGACTAGTACGTTCATGAAAAGAACAACCAACGTCAACGATAGAAAGATGACGAATGAGGCAACAGTGCTTGTTCGTGGTCTTGAAATAATCAAAATAATTCATTTAAGAGCCGAGAATGAGATTTGAACTCACGACCTGCTGATTACGAATCAGCTGCTCTACCCCTGAGCTACCTCGGCCAACATTTGGGATATGGTAAAATTATACTTATTCGTAAAAAGTCTATCTTGTACTCACAAATATGCTATCAAAGAAGTGTAAATATGCGATTCACGCCCTGGTATATCTTGCCGAGCGCTATCAACAAGGCCCCGTGCACATTCAGGATATTGCCGAACAGCAGCATATACCAAAGAAGTTTCTCGAAGCTATCCTTTTGGAGCTACGCAATGCTAAAATCCTTCATAGCAAGAAGGGAAAAGGAGGTGGATATTACCTTTACCGAAAGCCGGAAGACGTAAATCTGATGGAAATAATGAGGCTAATGGATGGGGCGATAGCCATGCTTCCCTGCGTATCGCTTAATTATTACGAACCCTGTGAAGAATGCCGGGATGAGAAAAACTGCGGAATTCGTGATGTTTTCATTGGAGTCAGGGATGAAACGCTCAGAATTTTATCGGAAAGTAATCTAGCTGAGATACTTAAAAGGCAAAAAGGGGAAAGAAGAGTGTAAAAATTAGGCGTAGTCTACTAATTCTATAGACAAAATGCTATATTTGTCATTCAATCAAAAAATAATACAAATATGTCTATTCGATTAGGTGATGTTGCTCCAGACTTTCAAGCTGAGACCACGGAAGGAAAAATTAAATTTCATGACTGGCTTGGTTCAAGTTGGGGTGTTTTGTTCTCGCATCCGGCTGATTTTACGCCCGTTTGTACAACTGAGTTAGGTGCAGTAGCAAAACTTCGTTCGGAGTTTGATAAACGCAATGTAAAAGTAATGGCTCTGAGTGCCGATCCGCTGGATTCACACATGAAGTGGATAGGGGATATTAACGAAACACAAAATACGCAAGTCAATTTTCCTGTGATTGCTGATCCTAAATTTGAGGTGGCTAATCTTTATGATATGATTCATCCACAGGTAAGCGATAAGTTTACTGTACGTTCTGTGTTTGTTGTAGGCCCTGATAAAAAGGTTAAACTAACAATAACTTACCCTGCCGCTACCGGAAGGAACTTTGATGAGATACTACGAGTGATTGACAGTTTACAATTGACAGCCAATTATAGTGTAGCAACTCCTGCCAACTGGAAGCACGGTGAAGATGTAATTATCACGGCTGCAATAAAAGACGAAGATATTGCCGCAAAATTCCCGAAAGGCTATAATAGGATAAAGCCTTACCTGAGGACAACTCCTCAGCCCAACATTTAACCACAGTATTAATTTGCAACTTTGAGACCCGGGATACCGGGTCTCTTTGCTTTGGTGGGTTTACACCAAATAAGTTTATTTTTGCACGCGAAATACCTCTATGGAAAAAAGTCACAAAGAGAAGCCAATGGATGAAATGCCCGTCATGAATGAAAGCGAGGGCATTGTGCTATTTTATCCAAACATTCCTAAAACGGCTATTGCCGAGGTAACGAAAGTCCTTCAGTCGCGATGGATAGGACAAGGCCCGCGCGTGGCCCAATTTGAATTGGAGTTTTCTGAAAGATTTGCCGGGAAAGGCTCTTCTCTGGCCGTAGGCTCAGGCACTGATGCACTTCACCTGGCTTACATCCTTGCGGGGTTGAAGGAAGGTGATGAGGTAATAACACCAGTCTTTACATGCACAGCTACCACCATTCCCTTTTTATATATGGGGGTGAAATTTCGGTTTGCCGATGTAGATCCGGAAACACTTAATATTAGTGTACAGCATGTTCGTGAATTGATTTCAGACAAGACAAAAGCAATAGTTATTGTGCCTTATGGCGGCCTTCCATGCGATATGGATGAACTTCAAGCTATCGCCAAAGAATACAATATTCCGATTATTGAAGATGCAGCTCATGCTTTGGGTGCAACCTATAAAGGAAAAAAAGTTGGCGAAATTTCTGACTTCACCATGTTCTCTTTCCAGGCGATAAAACACATAACCACCGGTGATGGTGGCATGTTGATCATTCAGGATAAGAATTTAGTGCCAAAGGCCGAGCGGATTCGTTGGTTTGGAATAGACAGGTCTAATAAGCAAAAAGGAAACTGGGAAAACGATATTTGGGAAGTTGGCTACAAATATCAAATGACAGATATTGGAGCTGCCATGGGCCTTGCCGCATTACATGAATTTGATGAGACACTTGCTCACCGCCAAAAACTATTTCAGGCCTATCGTAAAGGACTTAAAGGGATTTCCGGGATTAAATTGATTGGTGCGGAACTTACCGATCGAACACATGCTGCCTGGCTTTGCACATGCCTGGTAGAAAATCGAGTGGACTTTATGAAAAAATTGCGTGAACATAAAATTGAATCAAGCCAAGTTCATTTTCGAAATGATCGTTACACCATACTTGGTGGCAGAAGGAATGATCTTCCAAACATGGATGCTATTGAAGAAAACTACATAGTCTTACCGTTGCACTCGCACGTTACGGAGGAAAATGTAAACTATATATGTGAAGTAATACGCAAGGGATGGTAGAAGTTTGCATTATGCAACCTTAGAATTTTATGCGATCTTGATCAACCACCAGTATCAGCTACTTTTTCCAAACAGAAAAGAATCTTTTCAACTTATCTTTCAACAACTTTAGTTTAATATTCCTAATATCTGGCTCTGGGGTTGGTCCTGAAAAAGGTTGACCCAATCGCAAAAAGTAATTTAGGAAAGTTGATTTAGAGATCCCCCATTTTAGCAGAAACTGTTTATTCCCATCATTTCTTTTTACGCGTGATGTACTTTTGGATGTAAAGTGATATACACGAGATTTGCTAATGCCCTTGTAGTATCTCACGCCACAATGCCATAGCTTCATCATCATGTCCGGGTCGGACGCCATACCAGGAGTATATTCTGTACTTAATCCCCCAATCTGCTTCCATATATTTTTATGCAACACCATCGGATACCAGTTACAACCAGTCCAATCCTGAAATGGTAGAGTATGAAACTCCTTCAAAAATAGTTCTTCTTGAAAATCATTTATCGTTTTTCCGTAGTCGTATGGAGCAATGATGCCTTTGAATTTAGTTGGACTATGCTCTATCATTGACCCGGTGATGCAAAAGTATTCGTGATCGAGACTTTTAATTTCATCAAATAAATAACGATCCCAATCCGGAGCAAAATAGTAATCATCATCTGACAATACTATATAGTTAGTATTTACCAGGCACGCTGGTGCATTAAATCCGTAGCAGACTCCAACATTTTCTTTTGAATACGAATAGCTGATATTCTGATCCTTAACCCATTCTAACGTTCCGTCAATACCTTCATTGACGTGTACGATGATTTGGTGATTGTGTTTTGAGTTTTTGCGAATGCTTTCGATGCAGCATTTAAGATACGCCAGGTTATTCCAGGAGGGTATTAATATCGAAAACACTTCTTCGTGTCCATCAACCAAATTCTTTTCTTTTGCTGCGTGAAAAGTAATTTTTGAAATCATACAGTTGTTTTATCAAGATCAGACTTTGTACTTGTAATTAGATAACCTCTGTTTACAAGATAGATTCCAACCAGGGTGACCACAAACGCGAACCCAATTTTTAAGTTAAACTTTTCATTGAGAATTAATGAGCCTAATGTTACAGCTACCAAAGGATTAATATAGGAGTAAAGGGAAACTAAGGTCATTGGCAATTTGCTAATAGCATAGTAGTACATAACGTATGCTATTGCAGAACCAAAAATACTTAAATAGACCAATGAGTAAATAGTTGGCAAAGTCCAGTGAATTAAAGTTAGATCATCGAACATGAAACTTAGGGGTAAGCAAAAGATGCCGCCTAATAACATTTGCATGCCAGCATTTAGAAATAAATTTGAATTTTGGTTCGACTTTCGAACCAGAATGCTGCCTGCTGCCCATGAAACTATGGCTATAAATATTAGGAGGATGCCAATAGTATAATTAGGATCAGCGAAGCTCTGAAGATGCTCACTAAATATCAAAACTATTCCAGCCAGGCCAATGATCGCACCGATTACTATCATCGTGTTTGGTAATTCAGAACGGTTCACGGAAAGGTTGATAAGAATTACTAAAACGGGCATAAGCGAACAGATAATAGCGGCAATTCCGCTATCCACAAAAACTTCTGCCCAGGATACGAGACCGTTGCTAAGCGTGATCATTAGAAATCCCATCACTGCCATTTGTGCAAAGTATCTAAAATTTGGCAGTTTTGGTTTTTGCGTAATAAAGACAATTGCTGTTAAGAAAAGTCCTGCGCCTATCTGACGGATGGCAGCAAAGAGGAAAGGTGGAAATTCATGTACGCCAATCCGAATGGCAAGGAAGGTAGTACCCCAAATCACGCAAATGCCTGCAAGGCACAAATAAGCAAGAAAATTTTTGCGTTTGATAATATTGATTTTGTTTCAAAATAAGTTGATTTCGGCAATACTGATGAGCACCATATAATCCCGACCTAGATATCAGTCGAAAAAAACAATTGCTTTTTCGAAGTAGTGAGAAAGCTGCAGCTAAGCTGAAATGGCATCGTATACGATCACCTTTTCCCAGAGGTGAGAGCAGTTCTCAATAAATTTTAAATGTATGGGGTGATCCTGATAGGTCTTCTGCCCAGCCAGGTCATCAAAGAACATCAATTCAGATGCACTGTAACTATTATCCACCACATCACGTTTTTCTGTGCTTGCCGGCACTCCAATGTGCAGCATTTTTATCGTTTCGATTTTCTTTAATGTTCTTAGCCCTTCCAGTAGTTTAGCGAGGTCTTCTTTTGAAGATGGGTTTTTGAGCCAGAAGAAAACATGGTGAACAAGAGGTGATTTTTCTTTTTCCATAGCGAATGATGTTGTAATTCCTAAAGTTAAGGCAGAAGCCGTTGCCAAAAAAGTTCTGCGGGATTGGGTTTCCATGAATAAGTGTATTTGATCCCTAAGGTAGAGAAACTCAAGAATATTTGGACAACCTGTGAGAATTAAAATCCCTCAACTGAAGCCTCATCTTTTTTCGGTTTTCCGGATTTGGATTGCTTGATCCGGTAATTAAAGGTGAGGTTAATCTGTCTTCTTCTCATTTGAAAATTGCGATCGGTATAGAATGTTTGGCCCTCCATTACACTTCTAATTTTCCGTGTATTGAACATGTCCAAAATGTTGAGATTAAGTGTACCCTTGTCTTTCACAATTTCCTTGCTGATAGAGAAATCAGCATAGTATAAAGCCTTTCTACTTCCTTGTGCAGTTTTCTGAGG
>JAENVX010000008.1 GCA_016650355.1 Bacteroidia bacterium
AAGATGGCAGGCTTGCTTGGTGTGCAAGTGCATGTTGGGCCACCGATGAAAGTGGAGTATAGGAATATTAGGTTGAAGCAATTGTAAATGCGTGGATTCCTTCAAGGGTTTATCCAAATGAAGGTTAATCACTTTAAGGGTCATAAACCTATGAAGGGTTTTTCCGAATGACAAATTAAATTTAACACGACATTGGGTTTCATAGACAACCAACTACAGTTGAAAAAAAATTTATCAATCTTTGAAATCACTGATTCATTAATGAATCAGTGATTTATATAATGCTCAATAAGAAATTCCAAACTATGGTAAAGGCGGGAGCAACCATCACTGGCGCAAAGCCCGAACGGACACCGAGCCTGAGCGATGATCAAAAAGAATTTCAATCCATCGTGAATGAAGTTTGGGAAACCAACAACAGCCGCGTGATGAGAAACCAGCCGGTGGAATCTGTTTTGAATTATATGAAAATCAGTGCGGATTTTTCCTACACGAAACCACAGTCCACTACCCAATTGCTTTACGTCCATCGAAAATTGAAAGACCAAGACATTTATTGGGTGGACAACCGCAATGACAGGGACGAAAGCGTAGAAGCAACTTTCCGTGTCGAGG
Source organism: Bacteroidia bacterium (assembly GCA_016650355.1). GTDB lineage: Bacteria > Bacteroidota > Bacteroidia > Cytophagales > Cyclobacteriaceae > ELB16-189. Next base: position 616 of record JAENVX010000008.1, read on the forward strand.
GAAAAGTGCCCGAAATATGGCATGCCGATACAGGAGCAATAGATCAAGCCTCCTATCATATCAAAAACGGAACTACTACGGTGGCTTTGCACTTAGGGCCATTCGATGCAGTGTTCGTGATATTCAAAAACAAAGCCGCAGCCAATTCATTTACAAAAACAAAACCGGCAGAGGTAAAAACTTCTGTCATAGAGGGCCCATGGACAGTGTCTTTTCAAAATGACAGGGGCGCGCCCCCGACAGCAATATTTGCACAATTGCAATCTTGGACAGAGAGCCAAGACAACGGCATCAAATATTTTTCTGGAACGGCAAGCTACACCACCACGTTCATTGCTGCTGGAGTGAAGAAAGGTGAGACCATTGAAATTGATTTAGGCGAAGTGAAAAATCTTGCTGAAGTAATCCTCAACGGAAAATCGTTGGGCATCGTTTGGAAGAAGCCATTCGCAATAAATGCAACAAGCGCCTTGAAAGCCGGCAAGAATACGCTTGAAATAAAATTCACGAACCTCTGGGTAAATAGCCTCATTGGCGACCAACAACCAAATGCAACCAAGATAACTTATACCACGCAGGCCTTCTATAAAGCAGATGCACCTTTGTTGCCATCGGGATTGTTAGGGGCGGTTCGGGTATTGAGAAATAGTGGACAATGAATAAACTCTGGACTAATAAAATCTCCAACCACACGCAATTGGGCGGCATCGAGACTTCTGTTCTCGACAATGGCTCCGCACGCGGCACGCGTATCGCGTGGATAAACACTGGAACCGGCTTGCGTTACAAAGTAGTGCTCGATCGCGCCATGGATATTGCCGATGCTTTCTATGGCCAACATAGTCTCGCTTGGATAAGTCACGTGGGAGTTACAAGTCCACAACCCATGTCGGATGGTGGGATTGATTGGCTCAGGACTTTTGGCGGTGGATTGCTCACCACGTGCGGACTTTCGCATGTGGGTGGCCCTGAAAAAGACTCCTTTGGTGAGCGCGGTGTGCACGGACTGATCAGCAACATCCCTGCGGAAATAGAATCCATCATCCAACCCGATCCTGTAAACGGAAAAATGGACATGAGCATTACAGGAACAATGAAGGAAACAAAAATATTTGGCCCAAGCCTTGAACTCAGGCGCACTATATCAGCTACGTTGGGAGAAGCAACGATCCGCATTCATGATGAAGTAATAAACCGCGCCAATACACCTTCACCACACATGCTCTTATATCATTTCAATTTCGGATGGCCGTTAGTGGATGAGGGCACCGACATACTTTGGAATGGATCATGGCAACCGAGGTTTGCTGACACAGCAAAAATTTTCAAAGAGGGAAATAATTTTCGCAAGTGCCCTGCCCCAATCGAAAGCCACCTCGGCACCGGTGAAGAAGTGGGGATTATCAATCCCGTGGTTGATGGTTCAAACATAAGTACGTGCGGGTTGTATAATGCAAAACTTGGATTCGCGTTATCCATGCGCTTCAACAAAAAGCAATTGCCCGTGCTGGTCAATTGGCAACATTGGGGCCCTGGTGAATATGTTACTGCATTGGAGCCATCTACCAACACCCTGATAGGACAATCCAAAGCGAGGGCACAAAATGAACTTATTCAAATTGCACCTGGAGAAACACGCACTTATGACATTGAACTTAAAATAATAAATAATGAAGCGGGCATTAAATTATTTTTGAATAATTTCAAACCATAACTAATAACCAACTACTACTATGAGTATTGCGTCAAAAGCATTAGAGCAAGGACAGGGAATTTTACGACTCGCACCAACGTGGGTCCCTCGATCATTCTGTGTTCCGGGTAGAAGAATTAAGCTACATCCTGATGACTATTATGTACTCGGAGGCAATCGTGGTGGAATAGATGAGCGCTGGCTTTCATCAACTACGCCTGCTAAAAACGGACCACTCACTGGAAAAAATGAAGGATTGAGTCCAGTTGTGGTTAAAGATGGATCAAAAGAAGTGCAGATATTGCTAAAAGATGTTATCGATGAGTTGAAAGGTGAAATAATTGGCGACCGATTGTGGAATAAGCATAAAAGCTGGCCGATGTACTCTAAATTTTTTGATAACATGGGACCACTTCCTCATCATGTTCATCACAATGACGAGAAGGCTGCGCTCATTGGTCAGTTCGGTAAGCCAGAAGCATACTACTTTCCTCCGCAGTTGAATAATCATGGAGGCGACTTTCCTTATACTTTTTTCGGTATTTCTCCAGGTACAACCAAAGCACAAATCCGCGAATGTCTTGTCAACTTTACGAAAGGAGATAATAAAATAACTAACTTCTCTTCGGCATTCCGTCTGGAGCCAGGTACCGGTTGGGATGTACCTCCCGGGATGTTACACGCACCAGGAAGCATGTGTACGTATGAGCCACAAAAAGCCTCCGATGTTTTCGCGATGTACCAGTCACTCGTTAATGAGGCGATTATTCCAGAAGAGTTATTGTGGAACGGAACACCCAAAGACAAAATCGGTGACTTCGATGAGTTGATCGATGTGTTGGACTGGGAACTCAATGTGGACCCCAACATTCTTCAAACCCGTTTTATGGCTCCAGTGCCAGTAAGGGCAATTGCAGAAATGAAGGCACAAGGTTATGTTGAAAACTGGGTTTGTTATAAATCCGATGCGTTCAGTGCCAAGGAACTTACCGTTTCACCAGGAGCAACGGTTACGATCAAAGATGATGCGGCATATGGTATCATCGTGATGCAGGGACATGGGCAAATGGGAGCATGGAACATTGAGACACCGGCACTGATTCGTTATGGACAGTTGACTAATGATGAGTTCTTCATTACAGAAAAAGCTGCACGCGCAGGTGTTAAAATCACTAACGCTTCTACAACGGATCCAATCGTAATATTAAAACACTTTGGTCCGGAGAACCCAGACCTGAAATTATGATCATCAGTTTAATTTAAAAGATTTACTATTAACTTATAAACACTATTCATTATGCCCGAAAATAATTATCCTAAGCTCCACAATGCCACATGGCCTGGCGTAGTGGGTAAAGGCCCTGATTCAGAGCCTCCAATTCCTTTCGATACCTTACTCAAAATGACTGCTGCAGCAGAAGTCAATGGTGTCAAATTCGATGGTGTAGACCTTGGACTTTTAGGGCCGCATATCGATCTTGTGAACAGTACCGATGACGACATAAAAAAATTAGCTGAAAAACTCGCAGGTCTTAAGTTGAATGTTGGCAGTCTTGTTGCACCTATTTGGGGTGGTCCAGCTATGGGGAGTAAAGAAGACCGTGCTGTGTTCGTAGACATGGTTCGCAGAGCCTGTCAATATGGAAAGAGGCTACGTGAATTAGGTGTGCGTCCTTATGGTGTTGTTCGTATTGATTCGGCAAGCTCTCCAGAAAATTGGTCAGCAAACCCAGTAGGTAACACTAAACTGATAGCGCAAACCTTTCGTGAAGCGTGTGATGTAGCGGCCGACTATGGCGAACGCCTGGCGGCAGAAGGAGAGATTTGCTGGGGTGGTATGCACAGTTGGAAAACGATGATTGATACATTGGAAGCAGTAGATCGCCCCAACATTGGCTTTCAGGCGGACATGGCTCACACGTTACTTTACCTTCTAAGCGACAATCGTCCTGAAGATAGAATTCTACCAAAAGATTTTAAATGGAGCGATCGCAAAGCATTGAGTGAAGGACTTAAAACAGTTACCAAAGCACTTCGTCCATGGACAATTGATTTTCATGTTGCGCAGAACGATGGAACTGTCTTCGGCTCTGGTTCGCATGATAAAACGGGTCGGCACTGTCAGGCAATGGATCCTAGCGGAAAGCTTGATATCGCCAACGATGCAGGTTTTTGGCTACGTGATGAAAACGGCAAACTCACGAAAGCATTCAAACATATTTGTTGGGATGGGTGTATGTTCCCTAACGATGTGATGATGAAGCAGCAAACCTGGAATGATATCCTGTCTACCTTAATAAAAGTAAGGGAGTTACACGGATGGGTTGAATGATGAGTATTGAGTAAATAGTGTTGAGTATTGAATACTTAGTCTAAACAAACTCAGACTAAAGACTCTGAACTCAATACAATTATTATAAATTAAATTATCACACAATGAGCAGCAAGAAACAATTAAGAATCGGATTGATAGGATGCGGGTTTATGGGCCGCACACATTCCAACGGATATAACCGTGTTGGAAATTTTTTTCCTGAATTGAATCATAAGATTATTCTCAAAGCTGTTTGCTCCCGCAATGCGGACAAGGTAAAAGCCTTTTCCGAACAATGGAGTTACGAATCTTTTGAAACGGATTGGAAAGTCCTCATCGCCAGAAACGACATTGACGCGATAGACATTTGCGCCCCGAATGATTTTCATGCGGAGATAGCGATAGCCGCTGCCGCAAAAGGCAAAATGATATTATGTGAGAAACCGCTTTCTCGCACGTTAGCTGAGGGACAAAAGATGGTGGACGCCATCGAGAAGAGCGGTGTTAAAAATACAGTGTGGTATAATTACCGAAGAGTGCCTGCAGTTACATTAGCAAAACAAATTATTGACTCAGGAAAACTCGGAAAGATATTTCACTATCGCGCCAACTTCTTGCAAGATTGGACGATTAGTCCTGAGTTGCCGCAAGGTGGAGAAGGCTTATGGAGATTGGATGTGGATGCGGCTGGCTCGGGTGTAACAGGCGACTTGTTGGCTCATTGCATTGATACGGCCATGTGGCTCAACGGAGCGATCAAGGATGTGTCGGCTATGACTGAAACATTCATCAAAGAGCGTGTGCATCAAGCAACCGGCAAAATGCAAAAGGTAGGCATTGACGATGCATGTCTTTTCCATTGCCATTTCGATAATGGATCGCTGGGATTGTTTGAATCTACACGCTACGCACGCGGGCATAAGGCCTTATACACTTTTGAGATCAATGGAGAGCATGCTTCCATCCGGTGGGATTTGCATGACTTGAACCGCTTGGAATTTTTCGATCATAAAGATGATTCCATCGTTCGCGGTTGGCGTTCGATACTCGTCACCGATGGCGATCAACCCTATATGAAGAAATGGTGGGTACCTGGTTTGATCATCGGCTATGAACACACCTTCGTTCACCAGGTTGCGGACTTCCTCAGTAGCCTCGAAACAGGCAAGCCATGCGCACCAACCTTTCAAGATGCGTTGCAAACACAGAAAGTTTGTGAAGCTGTGATTGCGTCTGGGCGGGATAGGCAATGGAAAGATACGGGGGCGAAGGGGATGGGGTAGGGGATGCTAAATTCTGAATTCTGACTTCTTTCTTTCACACTAACATCCACCAATCAAGTCATTGAAAAGACTCATTGTACTAACTGGTGCAGGGATCAGCGCGGAAAGTGGAATAGCTACTTTCCGTGATTCCGGTGGCTTGTGGGAAGGATATAGAGTAGAAGATGTAGCAACGCCAGAGGGTTGGAATAGAAATCCTGAATTGGTTTTGGATTTTTATAATCAACGAAGGAAGAAAGCATTGGATGTGAGACCTAATGAGGGTCATGAGATTTTAGCGGAGTTAGAAAAGAACTTTCAGGTAACAGTTGTTACTCAAAATGTAGATAACCTTCACGAACGCGCGGGCTCTACGAATGTCATTCATCTCCACGGCAGTTTATTTGAATCGCGAAGTACAAGAAATCCTGCTTTGATTTATCCAATCGAAAATTGGCAACTTAACCTTGGTGATGTCTGTGAATTGGGTTCTCAGCTCCGTCCAAATATTGTATGGTTTGGTGAGGCAGTTCCAATGATTGAAGTGGCTGCAGAGATCGCGTCAGGTGCTGATATTTTTTTAGTTGTTGGGACCTCCATGGTCGTTTATCCTGCCGCAGGTTTAATTGATTATGTTCCCAATCGCGTTAAGAAATATGTAGTCGATCCGAAGAAGCCCGACATTCTCCATGTTCCTAATCTTGAATTTATTGCGGAGAAGGCGAGTACGGGGATGAAAAAGTTGAAAGAGATTTTACTTCGATGATATTTTTGACATGGTCACAGTTCAAATATCTTATCCATCACCATCCACTTTTCTCCAGGCTTTGCATGAGGAAGTGGGAGTTGGTACCTCCACATTAATTCTTCCCACTCTTGCACTTTTTTATTGAGCGCGTCACTTTTTGATTTTTCTTCGAATGAGAAATCATCCTTTGTTTCCATAATCATAAAAAGCCTGTTGCCAGTAAGATAAATATCCATTACTTCAATGCCGGCATCTTTAATTGCTTTAAGGTTTTCTGGCCAACCGTTCTCATGGTGTTTTACGTATCCAGCAATCAGGGCCGGATCATTTTTAAGATCAAGTGCAAGGCAATATCGTTTCATAGTTGGTTAATTTACTTTTGGTTGATAGCCACGAAACCAGACCAACACGATCACAAAGAAGTAAAGGGTGGAACAGATATGGCATTGATCAGACATAAGACCATTTTATTGAGATAATGATCCATCTCTTAAAGATTATAAAAACTTGTTGCATTTCCGCCCATGATGGATTCTCTTTCAGTTGCTGAAAGTTTGGCGATATAATCTTCAACAAGTGATAGTTGTTGCTTATAGGAGGCGGCCACCAGGCATACTGGCCAATCCGATCCGTACATAAGTCGGTTGGCACCAAAAGTTTCAAGGGCAAAGTCCAGGTAAGATTTGAAATCATCTGGTGTCCAGCTGTTCCAATTTGCTTCGGTTACCATGCCTGAGAGCTTGCATGATACATTTTCGAAAGCGGCTACCATGGATATGTTCTTCGCCCATGATTTAAATTCCTGTTCTTTAATGGATGGCTTTGCAAGGTGATCAACCACAAACTTTTGATCGGGAAATTTGTTCACAAACCAAATCACTTCTTCCAACTGACGAGCATAAACCAAAATATCATAGCTATAATTGAAATTTCTTAAAGCTTTTATGCCGGTTAAGAATTCTTTTTGTGATAAGAACCCATCGGCCTCATCTTGCACAACATGGCGAAAGCCCTTAAGTTTTGGAAACTGAGTATAGTAACGTAGTTGATCTATTATTTTTTCAGATTTCAAATCTACCCAACCAACAACACCTTTTATATCCTGATCTTGCTCAGCAAGTTTTAACAAAAATCGAGTCTCATCTTCCGTTTGATCGGCCTGTACCGATACACAGCCATCAATCCTATTCTGTTGTAAAATTGGAGTGAGGTCATTGGGAAGAAAGTCGCGCTGTATCACACTCATTTCTTCGGTAATCCAACGATGTCGCTTTGGATTGTATTTCCAAAAGTGCTGATGGGAATCTATCCTCACAAATTCAAGATTTAAAGATTTTGAATCTTAAATTATACAGCTACCTGCCGTTGCTCACCGAGGCCTTCAATTCCCAATTCAATCACGTCACCAGCTTTCAAATAGATCGGTGGGTTGAAACCAAAGCCAACTCCTGCCGGGGTACCTGTTGAGATAACGTCTCCGGGAAGCAGAGTCATAAACTGGCTTATGTAACTAACAAGAAAAGGAACTTCAAAAATCATGTCATCGGTGTTATTATCCTGCATCATCTTGCCATTGACTTTAAGCCACATGTGCAAGTTATTGTAGTTCGATACTTCATCTTTCGTTACCAGGTAAGGACCCATTGGCGCAAATGAATCGCTGCTTTTCCCTTTCACCCATTGACCATTTCGTTCCAGCTGAAATGCACGTTCGCTATAGTCATTGTGTAAGCAGAATCCTGCCACATAGTTCAAAGAGTCTTTTTCTTCTACGTACGAAGCTTTTTTGCCGATCACAACAGCGAGTTCAACCTCCCAATCTGTTTTGAAACTATTTTTTGGAATAATGAGATTGTCATTGGGACCAACAAGAGCAGAAGTTGACTTAAAGAAAATAATAGGCTCTGGAGGCAAAGGCATTTTAGATTCAAGTGCGTGTTTGGTATAATTTAATCCAACACAAATTATTTTGGAGGGTCTTTTAAATGGCGAGCCAATCCGCACATCCGATTTTACTTTTGGGAGATTGGATTGATTCTTCAAAAGCCATTTGCTTAATCTGGTAAGTCCATCGGTGTCAAAAAATTGTTCATCAATATCTTCTCCGAAAGAGGACATATCAAGGATCTCGTTGTTTACATACAGCCCTGCTTTCTCTTGGCCTAATTCTCCAAAGCGTAATAGTTTCATGATGATTGAATTGGTTAAGTATTAAGTTTTATAAATCCTCCGTCAATTGGATAGTCAGACCCTGTGACAAATGAAGCCTCATCCGAACAAAGATATAAAGCCAGATGGGCAATCTCTACCGGCTTTGCCATTCTGCCGATGGGTTGGGTCTTAGATAGTTTGTCAAACATCTCTTCTTCCTTACCTGGATAGTTGGCTTTGATGAAGCCATCAACGAAAGGGGTGTGTACACGACCAGGAGAAATGCAATTGCAACGTATCCCATCTTTAATGTAATCTTTCGCTACCGATAATGTCATGGAGGCCACGGCTCCTTTACTCATGGAATAGGCAAAACGGTCAGCGATCCCGACTATAGATGCAACCGAAGCAAGGTTTAAAATTACACCGGATTTTTGCTCTGACATGTGACGAATGACTGCAAACATGGAGTTGTAAGTTCCTTTGACGTTAACGTTAAAGATCCTATCAAAGTCAAGCTCAGAAGTAGTTCCTAATTTTCCGATGTGGGCAATACCTGCGCTGTTTACGAGTATGTCAATTCTTTTCTCTTTTAGTTGAATTGTATTAATTACGGATACAACCTCAAACTGATTTGCGACATCAACTGAATGAGATGATCCTAATCCGCCAGCCTTAGTAATTTCGTCAACAGTTTGACTTGCGGCTTCAGCATTTTTCTCCAAAATGCAAACATGCGCTCCTTGCTCAGCAAATAATAGCGCTATTGCTTTTCCAATTCCGCTACCACCACCTGTGACTATTACTGATTTACCTTTAAGACTAAAAATCATACTTAATTATTGGCTTGGTCCTCAAGGAATTTCTTGAAATTGTCGGTGTTGTAATTCTTACTTCCTACTTCTTTCGCGATGATTTTTCCATCTTTTGATAGAACAAATGTAGTAGGGATCGAAGGCACATGCAATTGTTCGGGTAAATATCCTGAGGGCATAAACACAGGGAATGTGAATGACTTGTTATGTACGTAACTCCCAACTTTCGCACGGTTTTTATCATCATCAATAGAGAGCATTACGAAAACTACTTTGTCATGATCAACCGAATTATATAGCTTCTGAATATCGGCCATTTCTGCGCGGCAAGGGCCACACCAGGTTGCCCACATGTTTAGAAAAACAACCTTGCCTCTGAATTTCTCAAAGCTGATTTTAGTTCCCTCTAAATCTTTGATCATGAAGTTATAGTCAAATGTCTTTGGCTTTTTCATTTTCTCAGCACTGGCATTAAATAATCCCGTTCTAAGAGCAGCCGAATGAGCATAGAAGGAGGCCGTTCCCATAAAACCTGATAGCTGTAAGCCTACAACAATCAATAAGGCGATCAGTATTGGTTTTAGCCCGCTCATTAATTTCATAATCATCTTTTCATCAAGTTATTTGTGCGGTATTCATCAAATCTCATTATTTCTGTAAATTCGTACAATTATTTATCCAATAATGATATTACGCGCAATTTATATTTTGTCGATTTTATCACTTTTTGCAGTTGATGCGATAGCTCAAAAGGTAAAATACAAAGATCTATTTATTCTTCTTAACGCCAAGAATTATGATCAGGCTGAACCTTTTCTAAAAAAGTACTTAAAAGATAATGATGACAATCCCAATGCCTATTTGTTCATGGGGAGCATCTATCAAGAGAACGCTGCTAAGAAGGACATTCTGATGCATACTGATTTAATGCTGAGTGATATTGACTCAGCTGTTTTCTTTTACCATAAAGCTAATATTGGGTTAACAGAAAAAGAAATCAAAAGAAATGATGAATACTATGAGGCCTATAGCAGAAGGGATCTTCGAACTGGAAAATTCGAAATTAAATTATCTGATGTCAAGTTTGATGTAGAAAAAAAAATACAAAGCCTAAATGACAGGAAAGAGAAAATAAAGAAAATGAAACTCCAGTATCAGAGTTCAGAAGCTGCTTATGAAAAAGTAAGAAAAGATTTCATTAGTGTTCAGGATAGTTTTCCAGGAATTAAGGAATTTTATCTTCGATCGAATCCCAAACTGATGGAGAAACTTAAAACCATTGGCTTTGACTATGATGCCTTTTTGGTATCCTTCAACGATTACAAGGCCACCTCAAAAGAATTGGGTAGAACGGGCTATAATCAGGTATTGGATCAGACCGATATTCAGGATTTTAAAAAAGATGGCGCCAGTCCTGCGGACTTCGCAAAAGACGATTTAAAAATTTGGGATTATAAACGCTGGGCTTTATACAACTTGGGTGTTATCGAAAAAGAGGTCACGCCAATGTTAGAAACATTAATCAATTATGATATAGAAATAAATAAACTACGGGAAAAGCTGATGAAGGACTCGGTTTCTATAGCAAATGATTTAACACAGTTAATGGATAAACTATTGAATAGTAGTCTCAAGAAATTTGACAGTGATCCTCTGCCAATGGCAATTTTCGGAATGAAAGTTTCTGAACTAGAGTATAATTCCATTTTAATAAAGAATAAGCCGTTAAAGGATTCCGCCAATGTAAATCTACTTCTCCAATGTTTGGAACTAGAGTTTGATGCGCTTCATAAAATGGATAGCCTGGCTAACAGCTTAACAGAACGAAGTCTGGAAAAGGATGAGGAAAATTACAGACATTTTATTGTGAATGCATATGGTTCGCTAACCGTACTCAAAAATTATGTAAGGGCAACGAGGGAATACGCTATACGAGAGAAAATGCAAAAGGAGAATGAGTGGGAAGCAACAATGCAAGCCTTAAAATGGATAGTAGATGGAAGTGATTCTATTCCACTTTTTTCGGATGCTTTACAGCTTAATTATAGATATAAGCCCCTTATTATTGTTGAGGATGATCATACCGCTGGACTTTCTATTACCGACAAAGATATCACCGGGTATTTTTATACAATCATAAGTTCACATTTGCCGGACATTAAGGTAAGTTTTCCTGTAGACAAGAAAAGTTTTACCGCAACCAGCTTGCCGGTCACAAAAGGGTTTTCAGCAAAAGATGTTGCAGGGCAAGTATATTTCGTGCTTCTATACAGTGAAAGTAAACAAGCTGATAAATTCCCAGTCACACTGGCTAAAATTTATCGAACAGATGGTCTTGCCTGGAGTTTCAATTATTTGTTCGACATGGTACCATCCGAGCTCTTATATAAATCAGATACAGGAGAACTGTTAATTAAGATATCCAATTCAGCTGGCGATAGTAATGTAATTGACATCGATAAAAACGGAAAAATAGTCCAGTGATGTTTAGAAGATAGGCAAGTCTTATTTTCAGTGAAAAAACATATAGGCTACAAAAATTGCTGTAATAATTCCTGCTGCATCTGCAATCAATCCTACAGTTAAGGCATAACGTGTCTTTCTAATACTCACCGAGCCGAAATAGACGGCAAGGATATAAAATGTTGTCTCTGTGCATCCCCTAAAAATGCTTCCTAGTCTTCCGGCAAATGAATCTGGACCGAATGTTTTAATAGTTTCAACCATCATGCCTTTTGCAGCGCCTCCGCTTAGTGGTTTTAAAAAGGCGACAGGAAGCGCTGGAACAAAATCAGTATTCCATCCCAAAGATGCTACAACCCAGGCTATTCCACCTATAATATAATCCAGTGCACCGGATGCTCTGAACACCCCGATTGCCACAAGAATGGCAATGAGGTAGGGGATAATTTTAATAGATGTTTCAAAACCTTCCTTAGCTCCTTCAATGAATGTTTCAAAAAGTGGTAATCTTTTTGACATCCCCAATAAAAGGAAAAACACGATTATGGAAAGGATAATCAAACTACTGATCAAACTGGATTGTGATTGTAATTGGACTTGAGTAAGGGTAGAGAAATAAAATACTGATCCTCCAATTAAAGTTCCGAAAATTGCCAAGTAGCCAAGAATGACTTTGTCGAAGAGGTTAATCTTTTGATAAAATGAAACAGCTATCAAAGCAACAATGCTGGAGATGGATGTGGTGATTAATGTCGGTATAAATATGTCTGTTGGGTTAGCTGCACCAAGGATGGAGCGATCCAAAATTATGGCTAATGGAATTATTGTGAGGCCCGATGTATTCAATGCCAGAAACATGATCTGTGCATTAGAAGCTGTATCCTTAATGGGATTTAGATCTTGCATTTCCTTCATGGCCTTTAAACCCAGAGGCGTGGCCGCATTATCAAGTCCGAGGATATTTGCGCTGAAGTTCATGATGATGGAACCGGTAGCAGGATGATTCCTCGGTATTTCCGGGAAAAGTCGGGAGAAGAATGGACCAACCAGTTTTGAAAGAATAGGCACAATACCACCTTTCTCACCAATCTTCATAATGCCAAGCCACAATGACATCACTCCGGTGAGATACAATGAAAGCTCAAACCCGGTTTTGGCCATATCAAAGGTTGAGGAAAGTAAGGCAGGAAAAACCTCAACGTCCTGAAAGAGAATTAGCTTGATTAGCGCAACTGTAAAAGCAATAAGAAAAAAACCTACCCAGATATAATTTAAAGCCATAAGCAGTATTCCATAATTAGCAAAGCATATTCGATCATGTGGTTATTTATGACAAGATAATTCAACTACAATAGATGATATTCATCAATTCAAAATTGAATTTATTTAGTGTTGTCTTTAAATTCTTTCAATCGATTTGAAACAAATACCGTATTATTCTTTCGATTAATGTCTGCCATTCGCTGACTGGGATCAATTTCAAGACTTTCTATTTCACTTGCCTTCCGGTTAATCTTTAATGTGTAGTTTGGGTTAACCCAAGGCCATGTTGGTAAATCCGTTCGCTGAATAGTAGCGTCTTCCACGGGCTTAATGCCCAGCAATTCGTTCATAGGTATGTAATAAATTTCCTTCGACCCATCCGTATAGGTAACAACGAAATCTATTGGCATGGGAAATTCCCCAACGCGATCTAATGTTACAAATGTTGAGTTTTCTTGCTCAGCAATCGTACTGATTCCGTAATCTATTCGCTTGGTTGTGTTAATCCAGTAGCGCAAATACCAATGAAGCTGCATCCCTGAAGTTTTTTCCATCACCCTGATAAAATCATTTGGTTCCGGATGCTTCATTTTCCAAGTATTGTAATACCGTTTCATTCCTTTATAAAAGTTCTCGGTGCCAATAATATATTTTAACTGGTGAAGAAATACTGTACCCATTGAGTAAGCTCCTGTGCCATAGGCTCTGTTAGTATTATAGTGGTCGGCATGTTGACTTATGGGCTCTTGAAGACCACTTGCTACCAAGCCAAAATATCCGGCATAACTTCCTGCATGGGGATTGACTTCATTAAATATGGATTGTCCTGCTTCACTACTGGCAAAGTCCGTAAACCCTTCATCCATCCAGGAATAAAGTGATTCATTAGATGCAAGTGCCATTTGGTACCAGCTATGAGCTACTTCATGTGCCATAGTGCCAGTCACGGCATTAAAGCCGCCTTCTCCCATAATGAGGGTACACATAGGATATTCCATCCCTCCATCACCGCCTTGAATGACACTGTACGTATCGAAAGGGTACTTTCCAAAATTTTCATTCAAATATTGGAATACTTGAACTGCAGCATTCTCCATTTTTTTCCAGCTTTCTGTGGTCTTCTCATTTTTTTGGTAGAAGAAGTGCAATTCTGGTCCGCCAGGAACCTGGGCTTTATCATGCGTGTAATCAGGGTCTGCCGTCCATGCAAAATCGATTACATCTTTAGCTGTAAAGTGCCAGGTAAGATCGCTATTGGGTCTTTTGACTATTGTCCCTGCTTTTTCATAACCATATCCAATTTTATCCGCGTTTTGAAGCTTTCCCGTTGCGGCAATAATAAAAGTTGGATCAAGGGTAATGTTCACATCAAAATCGCCCCAGGGGCTATGAAATTCTCGCGCAACGTATTGATAAGCATGCCACC
>JAENVX010000009.1 GCA_016650355.1 Bacteroidia bacterium
AAAAATCTTTGTTGATGGCGGGTTTAGTCAGAATGATATTTATATGAATCTTTTGGCTGATTCATTTACCGGAAAAGAGGTTTACGCTGCATCGTTGCACCAAGCTACCGCTCTTGGGGCGGCAATCGTCATTCATGACAAATGGAATTCTTCCCCCATGCCTCAACAATTAATTCAAACAATAAAGTATACTAGCTAGAGTCTCTCTATGACAATGTTAGTAAGTGTATTGCTGGTGCCCCAGGGAAAGGTGTAAGTTGCAAAGGGCACACTAATCATTTTGAAATCACTGCTTATTGTGGCATTCTTAAATTCAATATTATAAGAATACACAACTTTAGAATCGTTAGCATTAATACGAATTTTTTCAATTGTTGTTGATGTAAATCCTACGACTTCCTTTTCTGCGTTGGCCATAACACCATCAATTGTCATTGTCTGATTCTTGATATCAAAAACATCATCTGAGATTCTTACCGACTCAAAAGTAACCGTCATTTTAAGATCAGGTGTAGTGTAGGACCACTTGCTTTCCAGTGAAGTAGGATTGGGATCTGTGTCCTTGCAACCAAATATTGACACCAAACAAATAAAAATTAATAGTCTATTCATATTTACAAATTAGGCCAAATTCAAAATTAAAAACTCAATTTCCCAACATACTAATCTCTAAATTTGAATAATCGTTAACTTACCCCCTATGAATCCAGTCGTTATCAGCAGTTTTGAAGAATTCGAAAGTTACAAAGGCAAAGAACTTGGTGTATCCGATTACATAAAAATAACCCAGCATCAGATTAATCTCTTTGCAGATGCCACGTTAGATCATCAATGGATCCACACAGATCCAAAGAAGGCGGAAGAAGAAACAACATTCAAAAGCACGATCGCCCACGGGTACTTAACGCTATCCCTTGTTCCTCATTTATGGGATCAAATCACGGAGTTTCATAATGTGAAAATGATGATCAACTATGGAATTGAAAAATTAAAATTCAATCAGGCTGTAATGGTGAATAGTGAAGTAAGAATGCATGCTAAGTTACATTCCATCGTAAACCTGAGAGGTATTACCAAATTTGAAGTTGATGTGAGGTTAGAAATCAAGGGTAATCCTAAGCCTGCCTATACCGGTCTCCTTGTTTTCCTATATCACTTCAAATGAGATTAGCCGTTGGACGTATTTTCAATTCCTATCAGTTCATGTCTTTTCTGGAAAGGCAATTGCAAATAAATAAATCGCAACTGCCCGGTGCCGGGCAAGGACTATTTACAAAAATTGATATTCAAAAAGGCACCCGCATTGTTGAGTACAAAGGCCGTCTTCACCGCTGGAAAGATATCAAACATGAAGATGGCCATAATGGCTACCTCCTGTACATTAACCCCAATGCCGTTATTAATGCGCTAGGCACTGCTAAACTAATAGGACGCTACGCAAATGATGCCAATGGCATTATTCGAATTGAAGGCCTTCGCAATAATTCCGAATATGTAACGGTCGGAAGTCGGTGTTTCATCACAGCAACAAAAAATATCAAGAAAGGGGAAGAAGTTTTTGTGAAATACGGAAAGGAATATTGGGAATTAGTGAAGAAAATTAAAAGTAGAAAAATTAGAAGCAGCCAGCCGAAAGAAAACTTGGCTCTATATTTTTTCACTCTTAAATACAAAAATCAATTTAACAACCGAAGTTGACTTATTCCTAAAGTATAATTTCGCTTATTGGTTGCAACTGTATGTTTCTGTAATACACTTCAGCTCCTTCCGTTTGTATTTGAATCTTTCCTTTGGTTAGTGGTATCTCCTTTCCTTCAACGGGTTGTCGCGAGTTAAAAAGCTTCATAACTACCTTTCCATTAATCATGTGCACGCTGGTCCCTCCAAAGCAGTAAATGTCAACCACGTTCCATTCGCCAATGGGTTTTTCAGCATCTGGGTTTTTTATACATCTCCGTCCATATTCAGAAGTGTAGCTAAAAGGAAACATTGTCCCTTCAGGATCGTAAACGTATTCCTCTATTTTTGATCCGCTTGCAGGAATATCCACAATACTTCCGTCTACGCTCCAATAGTCACCACAATCTCCCTCCTGAACTTGAAATTCCTGAGAGCGCATCCAATTACCATATGCGGCTCCGTGCGTACCTACAGCATAGTATAAAATGCCACTGTCTCGCTTTTTATCTTTACGAGGATGCCATCTTAATTCTCCCCATTTAAACTCAACTCGAAGGTGAAAATTTTCAAATTCCTCCAACGTAGAAATTCCTCCAAAGCCATCTCCCGAAATATGTATTGCAGCTTCCCCATCTTCTTGAACCACACTGAAGACTTTCTTTGGATCATTATTTAATCCTGGAATCGACAGGGTGTCAAATTTGGATTGAATAGTGTCGTATGTTGGGCCTAGATACGTATCCCAGCCAGAAAGGTCAGTACCATTAAACAAAGTGATCCATTCTTCGGTCACTTTTTTATTACAGGTTACCAAGCTTAACGCTACCAGAACGAATGTCAACGATTTTAATATGTGTTTCATGGTATTTTGGAATTATTAATCAATGAAAGTAATCAATTAAACTCAGACTACTTAGGCAGCTATCTTAACAATGCTTAAACACCAAATCGTTCCTGCAGAGCCTTGGTCAGAATATCTATCCCCGCTAATAGATATTCTTTCTCGGCACCAATACCAATGCGAACATAATTATCCATTCCATACCAATCTCCGGCAACAATAAATATTCCCTTTTCCTTTCTTAACCAATCCGATAAATCTGTTGAGTTGATGTCGAGGGAATAGTGCATAAATGCCATTCCCCCTCCTTGAGGTGGGGTGAAACGAATGATGTGACGGTATTTAGAAATCCACTCTTCCACTATCTTAAGATTCTCGCGGAGCATGCTACGATTTCGATCAAATATTTTAGTTCGCATCTCAGGCCGCAAAGCAATCTCCCCAACGGTGTGACTTAAAATACCTGCCGTAATGGAAGTGTAATCGTGGTACGCCCAAGCATCGGCAATCGTTTTAATGTCCCCAGCTAACCATCCAAGACGTAAGCCCGGCAATGCATACGCTTTCGATAATCCACCATTCACCAATACTTTGTCATACATACCAATAAAACTCTTCGTTTCCTCTCCACTCAATTCTGCCCCACGATAAATTTCATCAGCCAATATCCATGCCCCTACCCTTTCCGCAATGCGAACAATCTCTTTCATTTCCAAATCAGTCAATATATAGCCGGTTGGGTTATTCGGATTACAAACTGTAATCATTTTCGCTTTGGATGACACCTGGCTTTGCAATTCATCAAGATCAACCGACCAGCCATTCTTTTCAATTAAATGAAATGCTTTTGGTAAGCAACCCATTTCCTCAGCAATGCCCCAAACTTGCATATAGTTTGGAACCATGATCACTACTTCATCACCTTTCTTTAACAAAGAGTGGCACGCTACAAAGTTGGCCTCTGAAGACCCATTGGTGACAAGTACATTGTCTTCATTATATCCTTTGTATAGTGCTGCGATACGCTTTCGTAAGAGAATAGATCCATTAGTTTGTCCATAGCCCAATACGGTATCGGTCAGTGCTTCAATCTCAGCTGTTGAGAGTAATTCTTTCAAGGTAAATGGGTGAAACCCACTTTCAGTCAAATTATAAGGAACTGTATTCTCGTAAAGCGATTGAAATCGCTCAAGTTCAAAAATTCTTAGGTTCATACCATGTTTTTAAGGGTCACTAGTATTCTGAATACTTTATTTATCAATCAATTTCAACCATTCTCTTATTACATCCTGTAGTGCATTCGCCTTCGACTTCACATCTTTGATGTCTTTAAAAATGGTTACCCTTCTTCCATCCTTGTATTCACCCTCTAATAATCCTGTTGCATTTTTCACTTTCGCACCACTGGGAAAGACGAGCATTATCCTGCTTTTAAAAAGATTAAAAACCGCTATTTCCCTATTGTATTCTTTAGGATCAAAGGATTTCATTTCTCCGGCATAATAAAAACTCGGATTGTTCCATTTTATCCGTTCTCCAATTGCTTTATCCGTTCGCAATATGATTTGCCTTAAGGCTTCCACTATCTTACCAACGGAAGGGTCGAGTCGTGCGATATGTGCAGTTACCTGCTCAGTGTCAGAAATGCTTTTTGAAATCGCCATTGACGATAACTTTTAAATTGTTACTTCTTAAGCACCAGAAGCTTCGCTTCCTTCTGAGCGATAAGTGCCAATTCGGTTGCAAGAAAACAATGAACCTGTGTCATGGCAGTTTCTGTTCGGTTGAGAATGTCACTAACAAGTTGATCTCCATAAAGAAGTGGGTCTTTGCCGCAATCAAAATACCGGGTTTCTTTTTGATCCACCAGAAAAAGATGATTGCCCCCGTCA
>JAENVX010000010.1 GCA_016650355.1 Bacteroidia bacterium
AGCTTACGCCAGGTAAGATCTCCACCTCCGCCAAAGATTACAAATACTGTTGGTTTGAGTTGTTCAATTGTTTGTTTAGCTGTCATTTCTTTTCCCATTCCGTATGAAACGTACCTTTGGAATCTATACGTTCATACGTGTGCGCACCGAAATAATCACGCTGAGCCTGGATAAGATTTGCCGGCAGCCAGGAACTTCGATAAGCGTCAAGATAACTGAGAGATGACATCAGCGCAGGTACCGGGACACCTAATTCAGCCCCCCGACAAACTATATAACGAAGATGTTCCTGGTTCTCTATAATCTTTTTAGATAAATCAGGATCGAGTAGTAAATTTGGTAAATCATTTCTCGTGTGAAACGCATTCTGAATGTCTTCAAGTAAACCTGCCCGAATAATACAACCACCCCGCCAGATGCGGGCTACTGCTTCAAGATCAAGGTTATAATTATATTTATCCGACGCAACAGTTAATAATGCCATACCCTGTGCATAAGTGATGATCATGCCGGTATAAAGCGCGTGACGTAATTGGTTAAGAAATGTATTTTGATTGTCTTTAAAAATCAGCATTGGCCATTGCAAAACTTTACCGGCGCTTTCCCGTTGATTCTTATATACAGACATATCTCTCATAGCGACTGCCAGGTCAATTGTTGGAATTGGCACTTGAAGTTCCATTGCGCTTTGTGAGGTCCACATTCCTGTCCCTTTCTGTCTGGCCACATCCAGAATTTCGTCGATCAGCCGTTTGTTGGTCTTCTCGTCCACCTTGCTAAAAATTTTACCTGTAATCTCCATCAAATAACTATTTAGTTCGCCATTGTTCCACTTATTATAAACATCATGTAGTTGATCATCATTTAAACCAAGTCCGCGTTTCATTAAATCATATGTTTCTGATAAAAGTTGCATCATGGCATACTCTATTCCATTATGCACCATCTTTACAAAATGCCCTGCTGATCCGGGTCCAAGGTACGTCACACAAGGCAGGTTATTTACTTTAGCAGCAGTAGCTTCGAATATCGGTCGAACGCGTTCGTAAGCCTCTTTTGATCCGCCGGGCATTATGCTCGGTCCGTGACGTGCACCCTCTTCACCTCCCGATACTCCCACACCGAGGAAATGGATACCTTTCACTGCCAGGTTATCGGCGCGCAAGTCGGTATCTTTGAAATAGGAATTGCCGGCATCAATGATGAGATCGCCTTTGTCCAAATGGGGCAGCAAATCCTTGATGACCGAATCGACTGGAGCTCCTGCTGGGACTAGCATAATTATCGCTCGTGGTTTGCGAAGTAATTCAATAAATTCATGAATATTCTCAGCACCTTGAATATTTCTTTCCTTGGATTCACGGCGTAAGGCTTCTACTTTGCTTACATCTTTATCATAGCCAGCCACCAGGAAGCCATGATCGGCAACGTTCAGTAAAAAATTTCGCCCCATAACTCCCAGACCGATCATGCCTATTTCATTATGTTGTTTTGAATTTCTATTAGTCATGGTTTTACTTTCATTCTCTTAAGTACTTCATTTGCAAAAATTGTTGTCAATTCCGAAGCAGCGCTTGATTTCAAATCTTTCATTAGAGTTACGAGCAAATCGTTGAAGCCATTCTATGTTCGTGCCTGTAATTTTTTGTTTGTTCATTGTTTTACCTCCGAAGAACTTTCAACGGCAGATTCCGTTCTAATAACATCACTCACAATGCACCGAGCTTATTTATGGATGCGGTCAGCTTTCCTACAAAAGGTTTTACTTCCATCGCTCTTTTTCTAATTACTCTGATGACTTTTTTGTTAAGCTCTCCATCAGCTTGTCAAATGACTCATCGAATTTTTTGATACCCTCGTCTTCAAGTTGCTGAGTCAACTTGTTGATGTTGATACCAAGATCCGGCAATCTTTCAATTGCCCAGTTTGCTTCTTCGATATCTTGTACAAGGCGTGATTTTGGATCGCCGTGATCACGGTAGGCATCGATGGTTTTAAGCGGGACTGTGTTTACAGTGTCCGGCCCGATCAGCGATTCAATATATTTAATATCACTGTAGTCCGAATTCTTTGTACTTGTACTAGCCCAGAGAAGCCGCTGTACGAGAGCGTCTTTATCAGTCAGTTTCTTAAATCTATCACTATCAAAAATCTCTTTGTAGATTTGATAAGCCGCCTTGGCACTGGCTATGGCAATTTGCCCGTGAACTTTCTTCGCAATTTCTGTTTTCTCTCCATCTTGTTCTAGGAATTTCTCAACCAGCGGATCTATAAGGGAGTCAATACGACTTAAAAAGAAGCTGGCTACTGAGGCAATATGTTTCAATGGCTTCCTATGTGCTACGCGCTCTTCGAGACCTGCAATGTATGCTTCTGCAACCTGTCGATAACGGGGCAACCCAAATAGCAAAGTCACGTTTACATTGATTCCTTCGCTAATAAGTTGCTGGATTGCAGGTAGACAATCTGACGTTGCCGGAACTTTAATCAACACGTTTGGCCGGTTCAGTGCTGTCCACAATCGACGGGCTTCTTCAATTGTACCTTTGGTGTCGTGCGCTAAATGAGGGTTTACCTCCAGGCTGACATATCCATCTTTTCCGTCAGTTTTTTCATACAAGTTCCTGAACTCGTCAGCTGCATTCTGTACGTCAAGCTGGCTGAGAGTCTCATAGATTGAATTAACATCTTTTTTCTGAAGGTTTAAGTTATGAATGTCATGATCGTAAATATGGCTTTCTGCTATCGCCTTCTCAAAGATGGACGGATTCGAGGTCATCCCTCGTATTCCATCTTCCTCGATCAAACGTTGAAGTTCACCGCTTGCAATCAGTTCACGCCTAATGTAGTCGAGCCAAATTGATTGACCGAGCGTTTCCAATTTTTTCAAAGGATTGTCTTTCATTATTCTTCCTCCTAACTTGAAAAATTAACCTTTTTAATATTGATGTTATTTTTAAATTAGAAACAGCTTATTAATAATAGATTAATAATTATTAATGTATTGCACACATAAATTTATCCCACAAATTTGGAAACCATACATACTCGCGATAAAAGTTATTAAATAAGTTAAATAATTATGTTTTCTCATTTATTTTGTTTAGTCGGTATAATAAAAAGCGGTAGAGAAGTGTGATGTAAAACTTTTTCCGCAACACTGCCCATAAGTATATTTTCCAACCATCTCCTGCTGTGTGAGCCCATAACTATAATATCAACATTCAATTCCTCGGCAGTCTTTATTATGGTTTCGGCACAATCACCTTCTTTTATAAGGGTTTTAATTGTTTTGTCAGCAAGGTGGCGTTTTGATTTATCCAGAAATTGTTGAGATGCTTCTTTCAGTCCTTCAACGGTTTTTAGTTGTATTAGTTTCAAATTAGAGTAACCGGTAAAACCCATTATAGAAGAATAATCTGCGGAGGAATAATAGATCGAATCTATTATCACATGCAATAATATAACTTTAGCTTTCATGGCTTTTGCCAATGAGAAACCTGTTTCTGCAACTTTTTGTGCAGTTGGATTATAATCCAACGCTATCAAAACTTTTTTCATTTTTTTTGTTTTCATTGTTTATCACTTTTATTTTTTAGTCTATCAAAATTGAAAAAATCATTTCTTGCACCTTCAATATCTCCCATATCAATTTTCACTGTCGCGCGATTAAAATAAGCTATAGGATTAAATGAATCAACTTCGACAGCTTTGTTAAAATTTTCCAGTGCTTCTTTAAGATCTCCTTCATCAGCTAATAAGGTCCCTTCCTTGCAGTATTCTTTTGATAAAAGGAAATAATATGAAGAAGAATATTCTCTAATTATTTGAGTTTTCTCATACATCCGCTCCAACTAAATAGATCAAAATAACTCCATTTAATTGTAGTAAAAGGAAATAAAATTATTAATAGTCCAAAAGGATGGAAAAGGAACTACATCTTTTGGTGAATCAGTGGATAAGTCTTTCTATATTTTTTACTAAAACTTTTCTTGCCGTTTTCGTTTAAATTACTTTTTTAATTTGCACAACTGGGTTGGTAAAGAAAGCGTTAGAATCCCGAATTCATTTTCAGCAATTCTTTCTTAGTCTTTCCAAGTTTATTCTGTAATTGTCCCATTAGTTCTTTTTCCTTCCCTCTCTGGGAAAGTAAATCATCATGAGTCAGGTTTCCGAATTGTCGTGTTATTTTACCAACCACTACATTCAAGTTACCTTTAATTATAAGAGAATTCATTTTATCTATCCTTCCTTATTGTAATTGATAAACCCTACGTTTCTTTGAGTCAGTATTCCGATAATATTATATGATGGAATTTTGGATTTTTCAATAGACCAAAAGGATGAAAAAAGGACTACATCCTTTATTTGTTAAGAGGAAGTATTTATTGAATGACCGGAGAGAATTAACACGTTGATTAATTGGATGAGCCAATCCGTACTATTTTTATTTCTATCGCATGTTCCTGCCGGTCGTCAACTAGTGAAATAACCTTATCATCATTCTCCGCTCCATCAACTGTTACATTTAAATCATCACCAGTTCCATGTATCTGGAGAATTGTGATGTTATAAATCGTTTCCCGATATCGGTAGGATACTTTATACGATTCCCAATCAGCCGGGATGCATGGCTTAATGTACAATTTGTCTGCTTCAAGTCTCAGTCCAAGGAGTGATTCTACAATAAGCCGGTACAACCAGCCTGCAGAACCCGTGTACCAAGTCCATCCGCCGCGACCAATATGTGGTGCAAGAGCATAAATGTCAGCTGCAACTACATAAGGCTCTACCTTATATCTGGCAATTCCGTCCTGAGATTTTCCATGGCTCACAGGATTAATTATTGCAAATAGTTCCCATGCAAGTTGACTATCGCCTAAATCGGCAAACGCCATTGCCGCCCAGATCGCGGCATGTGTATACTGTCCGCCATTTTCTCTTACGCCGGGGACGTAACCCTTAATATAACCGGGATTTAGATCCGATTTGTCAAAAGGGGGATCCAAAAGTTGGATCAATAAATTGTTCCTGCGAACAAGAAGTTTATCCAGCGCACTCATAGCTAAGTGCGAACGTTTTACATCGCCTGCACCAGAAAGTACTGACCAACTTTGCACTATGGAATCAATTTTGCATTCCGGATTACTCGTCGATCCGAGCGGTGAACCATCATCGAAATAAGCGCGACGGTACCAATCGCCATCCCAACCATTCTTTTCTAAATTCTGAGCTAGGGTAGCGGCTTCTCTTTGACAGAGTTCAACAAAATGAATGTCTCCTTTCGTACTGGCAATCTTTATGAACTGTATTAGTACTTTATAGAGGAAAAAACCCAACCAGACACTTTCCCCTTTACCATGATTGCCGACCATATTCATTCCGTCGTTCCAGTCACCGCCTCCAATTAGCGGTAAACCATGCTCACCAAATCTAAGCCCTCTCTGTATGGCTCGTACACAATGCTGATACAAACTACCGGTTTCTTCTGACCTACTTGGAAGTTCATAGTACGAGTCATTCTCTGCATTTACTGCCCGCCCTTCCAAAAAATTTGCGCGTTCATCTAGAACGCCAGTATCACCGGTACCTATTACATAACGGCTCGTCGCTAAGGGCAGCCATAAAAAATCATCCGAACAATGAGTTCGCACACCGCGGCCGGATGGCGGATGCCACCAATGTTGTACATCCCCCTCAAGGAATTGACGGCTTGCGCAGAGTAGTAAATGTTTTCTTAAAATACCCGGCTCTGTATGCAGAAGTGCCATTACATCCTGTAACTGATCACGAAAACCAAAAGCTCCGCCGGATTGGTAATAACCGCTTCTTGCCCAAATTCGAGATGCTAAAGTTTGGTACAATAGCCATCCGTTCGTAAGTACATTTAAAGAAGAATCGGGTGTATTAACCTGCACCGCTCCGAGAGTGCGATTCCAATACTTATGTACTCCTTCTAATGCTTGTCGAGCTGCATTTGATCCATGGAAGCGTTTAACAAGTTTTCCCACCTCATCGTAATTATTGCCAACACCGAGTTTGAAGATAATCTCACACTCTTGTCCATCATCGAGCTCGAAAACAACCTGGATAGCAGCGCAAGGATCCAATCCCGCCCCTGTCTTACCCGAAAGATGAGAACGGGTCATCGCTGCCGGATTTTGAAGTGTGCCGTTTCGTCCAAGGAATTCGGTGCGGTCGCAGCTAATTGTATTAGGCATCTCGTCCGTTTGAAAAAAGGCAACCCGATTGGAGAATTCCAAATTGTATGAATTTCGTGCACAGAGCGCCCCATTCCTGGAATCAATTTCGGTTATCACGTGCATGGCCGATTTCGGTCGTAAATCACCCAACACCAGTTCCACATATCCTGTAGAAGAGAGTTTCCTGAATTTGCCTGACTCATTCCATATTTTTAAAACCGAAAACTTTATTGATGCATCCATTGCAACATAGACCCACAGTTCAGATCGGATACCTCCCTCTGTATGTTCAAAAACGCTGTAACCAAAGCCATGGCGGCTAACATAGTTTCCAACACCACGCCTGGGCAGGGGGGTTGGTGACCAAAAATGCCCAGTTTCCTCATCACGAATATAAAAGGATTCTCCGCTTGAATCGCTCACAGGGTCATTATTCCAAGGTGTAATGCGAAACTCGTGGGCGTTCTCGCTCCAGGTATAAGTTGGACCGCTCTCTGAAACAACGGATCCAAAACTCGGGTTTGCCAGTACGTTGATCCATGGTGCTGGAGTCACTTGTTTGCTCGAGGTCGTGATAATGTATTCACGCCCATCAGGTGTGAACCCACCATATCCATTGAAGAAAATCAGGTCATTGCGGAACAATCCAGAGTCATCCGGCTGGCTGACATGGTAGGTTTTAATCCTCTTAAAACGCTGTACTGAAAATTCTTTTCTACTCCGGGGATTGGTTTGTGCTTCGAGAGTTCCACGTCTATCCGAAATGATAACGCGTGCAACAGTTTGTATAAGAATACGATCCTCGTCTGATATCTGGTCTGCTTGCCGAACAAATACGCCGCCCGGTCGATCAATATAATTGGCTTCGGCGCTTGCAGCAATTAGCCTCAATATTTGTTCTTGAAGCTGCTGCCGGTAACCGGCGTGATCTTCGTTCCAGATTACTAGATCAACTGCAAATCCTTTCATCCTCCAATATGCATGAGCCTGTATCATCTGTAACACTAATTTGATATTAGCCTGATCCTCAATTTGCAAAAGAACGATTGGTAAATCTCCGGAAATGGAATAAGCCCATAGACCGGATTGTCCTCTACGATTTTTTATAATGATACTAGGATCGGCACGAAGGAAAGAATTAGCATAGATGACTGAATTT
Organism: Bacteroidia bacterium; assembly: GCA_016650355.1. Lineage (GTDB taxonomy): Bacteria > Bacteroidota > Bacteroidia > Cytophagales > Cyclobacteriaceae > ELB16-189. The sequence goes on from JAENVX010000010.1 coordinate 7,363, forward strand.
GCGAGGCGCCCATAAAGTTGCGCATCGGCCTCCGTAGCATTGATCTGTCGTAGCACTACTTGACTGTGTGTCCATGCAAGTTCGAAAATTCGGTTTGCAAGCCGTCGATCCTGGTATTTATCGATAAGACTTAGAGCTTTGTCTCGTGTTTCACCGATGCCGAATATCATATCTATCGTAGCTGTTTCGTCCGGTTCGAGAATGATGTTATACCGGATTGCAACAATCGGGTCCAGCACCGAACCTTCACTGTTAGAAAGTGCC
>JAENVX010000011.1 GCA_016650355.1 Bacteroidia bacterium
AACCCAACTGGTCGTAATAGATCAGTTCAACGCCTTCCGGCAATAAAAAATTTTCGCAACATTCAAAATATTCATGTGTAGCTCCGGGGCCACCGTTCAATAAGAGTAATTTTATTTTGGGGTTATTGCCAATACGTTTTGTCCAGATATTGAATTTGCCTTTGGGTGTTTCTCAGAGGAGAAAAAATCATCAGACTTTAAATGATTGACTAGCCGTTCATTTCCTCCTGGATTGGTGATATCCGTATCAGTGATGCTGGTCATGTCAATGGCAAACGATCCACCTGTCACTTTTTTGCCATTGGTGACAAAACTACCTTCTGTAAGGTTAATCGTTCCAGTGTGGGCACCTGTCACTTTCTTTCCGACCCAGGTAAGCTTACTCTTTTCTATGTCAACTTTAAACAAATTATCCTTTGCAGTGAATGACATTACTGTTGAGACTGTAATAACGATTAAAAAGAGTTTAATTAGTTTCATAATAGTATTTTAATTGGTACCGCCAATATGGCATTTCATTAACGCAAAAGAATAGTTTTTATATATCCAAATACAGTGCTGTTCGACCAATCCGAAGCTCTTTTCGACAATCTGGTAAAGAGCATAACACTTTAACAAATCGTTAACATCTTTTATCACTCCCTGAAGTGCTTTAAAATAATCTCAGGCGAACTGTATCGATATGTAAAACCTGGATGTAGGGTGAAAGGCCATAGGCTTTTGGGATAAGAATTGATTCGCCTTTTGGCAATCCGGCTAAATCAATCATGGCGCGGCCTTGTGCTTCCGAGAGCAGAATACTTTCTTGATTTTTTGGAGCAATTACTTTGCACATCACACTATCAAGATTACCTTCAATCTTTAAAGAAAGGGGCTTGTTTAAATACTCGAGCTTTAATTTCCAAAACCTCTCTTCTACCTCACCCACCTCAAATCGCACTTCAACAACAGGAGGATCCCGTTTTATCATTTCACCATTCTCAATCACAACTTCGAACTCTTCTCTGAAGTGTTCACTTATTTTATTTTTTGATATAGGTAAAACAATTGAGTCGGGAAAGCTGTGAAGTATACTTTTGGGGCCTTCTATTTTAACAGAGTCTGGTAGTATAACCACCTGACTTAATCTACCGAATCCTTTTTTGAAAGAAACGCCACTAAGGTCTGCTACAAGTCTGAACTTGTGGGAGTCTTTGAGATCAATCTGCAAGAAAAGGGTATCAACTACCACATAGTTGATTTTCAATGAACCTATTTGACCAGCTATTAATGGAAGCAATGTAGACGCAGGGATTTTTTTAACATCTGCTGGTTTGTCTAAGTCAATGTTTAGTGCAGGTAAATTTAAACCAAAGCTTTTGCGGAATAATTCCCAGCCATTTCCGCTAACGTTTAGATTTATTTCCCGCGGCAACTTAACAGAAACGTAGCGATCATGATCAAATGTAAGTTGTAACGGAAAACTGATGTTCGCTGTATTGTCCTTATTCAAGGAAATGAACACCCAAAAAATTAAAGCCGTAATAAAACACAACGCAGCTACCTTCCAGTTGGTGCGGTTAAATCGAAATAGGTTACTGATGACTCGAAAAAAACTCATCTGCTGAATTTACGGAATACCAAGATAGACAAGTTGTGTTGGAGGATATTAAAATGCAAAGTCGGCTCCCCCAATGGCCAACTAACTCTGTTGACGATGACTAATAAACGGGTTCCTTTTTTAAAGAAAGAATCAATTTTTTCCAGCAGCAGCTTTAGTTGATTCCATTGAAATCGCAGACTTGGAAAGTTTGATCCTGCCTCCGCGCTCAACTTCAAGAATGAATGTATCTCCTTCCATTTCAGAAACACGTCCGTGCATCCCACCAATTGTGACAACATAATCACCCTTCTTTATTTCTTCGGTAAACTTTTTCTGGTCTTTTGACTTTTTCTGTTGAGGACGAATCATGAAAAAGTAAAATACGACAACAACACCGATTAACGGCAGGTACTGAATGAGGGAAGACATCCCCTGAGCTTGTGCTAGAATTGGGTACATAATTTAATTTTTAGGGCTGCAAGTTATCCTATAAAAAGAAACATCCCAAGCCATTGCTGGATTGGCATGTAAACTTGAATGAATAACTTTCTATTGTACAGGTCCATTGGCACCATCCGCCTTTGGAGTTACCATAGCTTTGAAGCGAAGCGTAGTTGTTTTGGGCCAGGTGTTTGAAGTAACGGTAATGGTTTTATTCTGAATGTTTGTTTTCCCATTGGTATCAAATTCGGCCTTTACAAATCCGGTTCCGCCAACAGGTATCGGCTCTTTAGACCAATCAGGGGCTGTGCAGCCACAAGAAGGTTGAGCATTTTGTATAATCAGCGGGGCTTGTCCCGTATTTTTAAATTTATAGGTATAGGTCACTTTTTGCCCTTCCTTAATCGTGCCGAAATCGTGATCAACTCTTTCAAATTCAAGTACAGGCAGCGGTCCTTCTGGTTTCTCATCTGCCACAGGGGTTGCGTCCACCGTTGGGGAAGGAGTAGGTGTGGCTGTGGTTGAAGTTTTATTTCCTTCAATTTGGGACAAACGGCTTTCCAACTCAGCTATTCTTTTTTCAGCAGCTTTGTCGCGGCAACTCACAAGTACGCAAACCAGCGTAAAAATTATCGTTAGACGAATTGCATTTTTCATATTCAACATGTTTTCTTAGGAACTAATAACTTATTAGGGCAATTAATATTCAAAATTAAAGTAGCGCTTGTCAAAAATCAATAGTTGTAATCCGATTAACAAATCGTTAACTATTCTTAGAACCGCGAATTTGAGCTAATAATTCATCAACATCCTCTAGGAGCCTCTCAGCTTTATCCTTTGCCTCTGATGCTACCTTATTGCCTTGCATTTTAGCTTGTGTGGTAAGTGGCGTAACCTTTCCCGAAACCAAGTCATTGACAAACTCTTCTAATGTTTTTTTGTATTTGTCTAGCTTGAAAGACAACTTTTCGCGAGTTGTAGTGCCTTTGTCTGGTGCATATAAAATTCCAAGAACTGCTCCTGCTGCAGCGCCTGCCAAAAAAGAGATTAGTGTATTACCTTTTTTACTCATAGTTCAGATTATTTAAAAGGGAAACAAAGATAAGGAGATGATTGCGGTTAGCAAAACTACTTATTATCAATCAGACCCCTGCCACTTTTCTTTAGTACACCTAAAGCGTATAATTCTTTGGAAATAACATCAAGTATTCCGTTAATAAACTGACGGCTCTTGGGCGTGCTGTATTCCTTGGCCAATTCAATATATTCATTGATACTCACTTTTACCGGAATGCCAGGAAAAGTGATCAATTCGGCAATAGCCATTTCAATGATGACTAAATCCGTCAATGGCAGTCGGTCTACTTCCCAGTTGCGGGTATTCTTGGCGATTAAAAGTTTGTGCTCTGCATCGAGATGGACGGTGGCCTCGAAAAGTTTCTTCATAAAGTCTTTATCATCATCCCAGTCGAGGGTTAATTTTTGTAATTCAATTTTTCCAGTCGTCTCGTCAAAGGATTTAATTGTTTTATCAACCAGGCTTTTGATAATATCTTTGTCTTCTGCCCATCGCATTATATCTTCTTCGTACTGATCATGAATTGGCCCTTTTCCAAGTATTAATTTTCTGACAATATGTTTTACGATAGTCTTTTGTGATTCAACATCGGGAGATTTTTCTTCGTTAAATTTTTGAAACAGACTGTCGGGTTTGATAACGTCCTTAAACCATCCCCGAACTTGCTCCTGATTGCTGGTCAATCCGCCTTTTACTAGCTCCTTTTTCAGATCGGCATTTTCGGATAAAGCTTTGATCCAGACATTGCCACTGAAATTTTTGTGATTGATCTTTTTATCGCCACCTGCCACTTCCCCAAATGAGATCAGCAACCCCAGCACGGTATGGTAAAGGTTGTTTAAGGCTTCAACTTCCAAAATCATGTTTTTTTGGAGGTAGTTGAAATCTCTTTTAACGTTTTTATGATATAGAGCAAGAGCCTCATCAACTGTCTTGATAATAATTTCATCACCTCCAGTTGTTTCTGGATCCTTAAATTTCTTTTCAAAAAGAAGACGAGAGCTTTTACGCTGACTACTTAAAAGTTCCTTGTCCTGAACTTCCATTGAGTTGAGGTCTGGCCGAAATCGGTCATCAAGATGATCTAACGAGAGTAGGTGATTGGCTTGTTTACATTGTTCAAACGCAAACAAGGTTTGCATGATTTTGATTCGGAGCGTGCGTCTGTTCAACATAAATAAAGAACGTTTAAAGTAGTTAACCAGATTAACACATTAGACTGGTTTAAATGTCAATAACGAAAATTAGCGGCTGAGGTATAAGTTTCTCTCAGCGTAAATATTCATAAAGTAATCATCCATCAAATCATCGATAAAATATATGGCCTCTCCGGTCGATTTCATTTCAGGGCCAAGTTCCTTGTTCACTTCAGGGAATTTATTGAAGGAGAAGACGGGAACCTTTATAGCATACCCTTGTTTTTTCGGACTGAAATTAAAGTCTTTCACCTTCTTTTCTCCAAGCATTACCTTAGTGGCAGCATTGACATAGGCCTCGTCATAGGCTTTGCAAATAAAGGGCACCGTGCGTGACGCGCGTGGATTTGCTTCTATGATGTAAACTTTATCTTGTTTGATCGCAAATTGGATGTTAATCAATCCCACTGTTTTAAGTGCGATCGCAATTCGTTTTGTATAGCTTTCAATTTGCTTCATTACAAAATCTCCTAAATTGTATGGAGGAAGCACAGCATAGGAATCTCCTGAATGAATGCCTGCCGGCTCGATATGCTGCATCACGCCAATAATATAAACATCCTCACCATCGCAGATGGCGTCTGCCTCAGCTTCAATTGCTCCGTCCAGGAAATTATCAAGCAAAACTTTATTCTCAGGCAAGTGTTTCCAAATATCCAGGATGTGATCTTCCAATTCTTTTTCATTGATCACAATCTTCATGCTCTGGCCACCCAACACATAGGAAGGTCTAACCAACAAGGGGAATCCAATCGTTTTTGAAACCTCCAACGCTTCATCCGCATCCGTGGCCACGCCAAATTCAGGATACGGTATATTCATTTCTTTCAAAAGACTTGAAAAACTTCCACGATCTTCTGCCAGATCAAGAGCCTCATAAGATGTGCCCAGAATTTTTACACCATATTTTTCAAGCTTCTCAGCAAGCTTAAGGGCGGTTTGCCCACCTAACTGAACAATCACACCAACAGGCTTTTCGTGTTGGATGATGTCCCAAAGATGTTCCCAGAAGACTGGCTCAAAATATAGTTTATCTGCAATGTCAAAATCTGTTGAAACAGTTTCAGGATTGCAATTGATCATGATCGCTTCATAACCACATTCTTTTGCGGCCAGAATGCCATGAACACATGAGTAATCAAATTCAATTCCTTGTCCGATTCGATTGGGTCCAGAGCCAAGCACAATTACTTTCTTTTTATCAGACGGTATTGATTCGTTTTCAGTATCAAAACTGGAATAATAGTATGCTGTCTTTGCTTCAAATTCTGCCGCACATGTGTCTACCATTTTGTATACGCGGTTGATGCCCATCTCTCTGCGTTTCAAATGGACTTCACTTTCCTTGCAATCTACAAGATGTGCGATTTGACGATCTGCATAGCCTTTCTCTTTGGCTGTACGCATCAACTCTTTTGGAATGGTATTGAGGTCGAACTTCTCAATTTCCTTTTCGATTTGGATCAATTCCCATATTTGCTCCAAAAACCATTTATCAATTTTGGTAAGATTTTGAATAGTCTTCATTGAGATGCCAAGCTTCATGGCATCGTAAATATGAAATAGTCGATTCCAGCTTGGATGTTCCAGACTATAAAGCAAATCAGCTTGCTTGGTCAACTCTTTTCCATCGGCACCTAATCCATTTCTTCTGATCTCGAGAGATTGACACGCTTTTTGCAGCGCTTCCTGAAAATTTCTTCCGATTCCCATTACCTCGCCCACTGATTTCATTTGAAGGCCGAGTTTTCGATCGGCACCATGGAACTTGTCAAAATTCCACCGTGGGATTTTGACAATTACATAGTCGAGTGCAGGTTCGAAGTATGCCGTGGTGGTTCCGGTGATTGAGTTTTTTAGTTCATCTAAATTGTAACCGATAGCGAGTTTGGCAGCCACTTTAGCGATAGGATAGCCAGTTGCCTTTGACGCTAATGCTGATGAACGTGAAACACGCGGGTTAATTTCAATACCTATAATTTCGTCAGTATCGGGATTAACCGAAAACTGAACGTTGCAGCCCCCGGCAAACATTCCAATGCCATTCATCATTTTAATGGCAAGGTCGCGCATGTTTTGATAGACGGTATCGGGTAACGTCATTGCTGGAGCTACGGTGATGGAATCCCCTGTATGAATTCCCATGGGATCGAAATTCTCAATTGAGCAAATTATGATCACGTTTCCTGCTCCATCACGCAGCAACTCCAGTTCATATTCCTTCCATCCCATGATGCTTTTCTCCACCAACACTTCATGTATCGGTGAAGCATGAAGGCCACGGTTCAGTGCTTCATCAAAGTCTTCGGCTTTTTCTACAAAGCCACCGCCTGTTCCACCTAATGTATAAGAAGGTCGTATCACCAAGGGAAAGCCAATATCCTGCGCTATTTCTTTTCCTTGTAAAAAAGATGTGGCTGTGGCGCCTTTACAGACACCGACATTTAACTCCATCATTTTCAGACGAAACTTTTCACGGTCTTCGGTTGTCTCAATCGCCTTTATGTCCACACCAATGATTCTTACGCCATAATGCTCCCAGATTCCTGCTTTCTCGCAGTCGATACAGAGGTTCAAAGCGGTTTGACCGCCCATGGTTGGCAAAACTGCATCTACGTGATGCTTTTCTAATATTTCACGGATGTATTTCTTTTCCAGTGGTTTAAGGTATACATGGTCTGCCGTCACCTTGTCGGTCATGATGGTGGCCGGGTTGGAGTTGATCAGAATCACTTCAATACCCTCTTCACGCAGCGATCGGGCAGCTTGAGATCCGGCATAATCAAATTCGCATGCCTGGCCGATAATGATGGGGCCACTTCCGATGATGAGTACTGAACGAATGCTGCGATCTCTTGGCATAGTGGCTAGGGAATAGATAAATCGGGCAAAAATAATCAGTATTTCAGGATTATCAGGACAAGTGGATATTTTTCTTCAGGAGAATTTTTTTTGGAAAATATTCAGCGTACTGCAGATACAGATTCATTCTTAAAATGATGAATAACCAACAATCTTTGAATTCGTTATCTTTGATATATAAACACTATGGCGATGGACATCCAGGCAGAGATCAAGTGGATACAATCTGAGTTAGGCAAAGTGAAAGATCCCACCTTGATTGAGATTTTTGTAAAACTTTTAAAATACAGAAAATCAGCAATCAATAGCGAGCTTGAGGAGTATAATAGGGAGTTGGATGCCGCCAATGCCAGGATTGAATCTGGCAAGTTTATCACTCAGGAGGATTTGGAAAAAGGAGCCAGTCAATGGTGAAACTCAAAGTTGTCTGGGATGAACTAGCCCGATCAGCTTTGAAGAATGCCTATCATTACATAAACCAGGATTCCCTGCAACAAGCTGAAAGAGTGAAGCAAGAAATAATGGGGGCTACCAAAAAACTTGCTGATAACCCGAAGATGTATCCTCCAGATAAATATCGAAAAGATAAAGATGGTAGATTCCGCGCTTTTGAAAAAGACAGCTATCGGATATCTTACTTCATTGCGGAGAATAGTATCCGCGTGCTACGATTTCGTCATGTAAAGAAGCAACCTAAAGAGTATTGATGAGTTTATGTTTTTTATCAGTAGACAGAGTCCGGACACATTAAACTCTAGAAATTCTAATTATGCGAAGAACAAAAGAGTACGAGGAATTTTTAATGATTATTGGCGAAATCATGGTGGAATATTCAAAGGCTGAGGTTAATTCTGCGCTGATAGTTTCTCACATGTCGGGTTCAAGAATCGGATTAACACTCTTTGGGAATAGTAGGAATGCTGATAAGAAAATTCAAGAATATAGAAATGCTGTCAAAAAATTACAACATGATAGAAGGGAGGAGTTTCTTGTTTTACTCGAAAAATTGGACGGATGTAGAAAGGAGCGGAATGGATTTGCCCATTCGATTTGGAATAAGGATATGCGAACTCGTAGTATGGTTGGAATTAGTTCTGATAGGGGGACTCCAAAAATCCTTTATATTTCTAATGATGAGGCAAATAGAATACTAAAACGAATTACAGTTTTAAGTGGAGATATCTCAATATTATTTTCTGAACTTGTTATTCCAAACTTAAAAAAAGGGAGCATCAATACCCAGAATTAACAATTTGTAATTTACAAAATGTTAAATGAAGTCTATCCTTTTAGCTATCTCCTGCTTTAACTGTTGTGGATTCTTGCTTCCTATTCTAATTACCCTTTTCGTATCGTTTAATTTTAATTCTACTCCATCAGTACCACTTACACTGTATAACATTCCATTGGGTATAAACCTAATTCCGTAGCCATAATACCATGGTGTTTTAATAGTCTCAACGCTGCTGATTCTTTTGATCTGAATTCTTTTTCTTATGAGTCCAATTCCGAAGAATACTGTTATTATTTCGCTAGATATTTTTGTTGTCAACCCATAGAAAAGTAGATAGGTGAGCAGGAAAACTGAGCTGACAATCAAGAATCCTGTTGTACCGATTGGTCTATCCCCAAGATCATTAATGAAAAGGGTGGTTGATAAGTATTTGAGCTGAAATCATGATTGTGATAATCAGCCATCCAAATTGAAATTCTTTATAGTCTTTCATACTAGCTTAGTTCTACATCCCCTCCGCCACATCAATGACCTTATTCCAAACCCTAAAGGCATTGCCATAGCAAATCTTTTCAATGTCACTTTCTGAGTAGCCACGCTTCAACAACACATAAATCAAATTTGGAAAGCTGGAGGCATCTTCAAGGCCTGTTGGCACCTCCCCGCCTACACCATCAAAGTCTGAACCTATGCCTACGTGATCGATCCCAGCAATCTTGACTACGTGATCAATGTGATTGGCTACCATTTCAATATCGGATTTTAATGGAGGGTTGTCTTTCTCAAATTGTTCGATAATAGGTTTGGCGAGATCCTCATTTGATGTCAACCCTTTCTCTGTCAGCAAATCCTTCAGCTTTTTGCGATTGACATTATTTCGGTTTACTACGGCAGAATCGAGAAAAGCATTGTAGAAGTTGATCATCATCACGCCACCATTTTCTCCAAGTTTTTTAATCATATCATCCGTCATGTCACGCCTCACCGATGGAGCAAAATGTCTGCATGAGGAGTGGGAGGCAATGCTGGGAGCTTTCGTAAGCTTCATTACCTGATAAAAAGTGCTATCGTCTACGTGAGATATGTCCACCATTATTCCTAGTCGATTCATTTCATTTACCACGCTTGCGCCAAACGGACTAAGTCCATTCCAGGTGTGAGTTGTGTCACCAGAGGAATCACAAATCTGGTTGTCCTTGCTGTGGGTAAGCGTAATGTATCGAATACCCCGATCAAAAAAGTATCGAACATTTTTTAAATCATTACCAACGGGGGCGCCATTCTCCATGCCCATGGGCAAAGAAATTTTTCCTGATTTGAAATTAGCTTCTACCTTAGTTGGAGTATTAGCCAAGGCAAATTTGTCGGGAAATAAATTGGGGATGGCCAGCACATTGTTGATCAATGAATCGGCAAATGCTTTGCCCATGTCATTTTGCTTCTGGTAGCTGGCTGGAATATAGATCGACATGAAAGGGGAAGAGTGTCCGCCTTTTTTGGCACGTTCGTAGTCAAATTCACCGCCAATGTCAGATAAGACAATTGACTTAGTCTCTTCTGTTAGAACAATTTTCAATTCTTTTAACCTTTCAGGAAAATCCACGTGGCCATCTGCAATGATATATTTATGCGCTAACTCATCAGCGTAAGCGTGAAGTTGTTCATCACTCATTTGGTCAACAGGTCTCTTTTCTGAACAATTGAAAAAAATTAAAGTAGAAAGGGATAGAAGGGCAGAAATGAATTTCATAGGATAAGGGTTAACTTTACTTCGAAAGATAATTGTAAAAAGGTGAATATTGCGTATCAATTCTGGATATTGATTTTTGTTGAGAGATTCACAATAAGTTTTGGAAAGCCTTAACCAGATTACTCCCTCACAACTAGCTTTACGCAATGGGCAGGATAAACCTGAGATTTGGATAGCCTACCAGGGAATGGTTTATGATGTATCCATATCACGGTTATGGAAGAATGGCAAACACTATGAGCACTGGGCAGGGCAAGACCTGACAGACGAATTGAAGGGCGCCCCACATACAGAACATGTTTTTGAGAAATTTGCTTTCATAGGAAAATTGAAAAGCAATTGAAGTAGTATGATTACTACTTAACAAAAAAATTGTAAATCGTACTTTTAAAACCGGAATATCAAGTCATGGTAATTGTTGCAGACAGTGGAGGATCCAAAATAGATTGGCGCATTTTAAATAATGACGGTACCATTGCCCAGGCCAATTGCCCGGGCTTCAATCCGTACTATCAGCCGATCGATCATCTAAAGAAAAATGTTGCGGAATTTTTAGTGCCGCAGGTAAAGGGACCTGTCGACAAAATATTTTTTTACGGCACAGGGGTATCTTCAAAAAAAAATCAAGAGGTAATTAGAGGAGCTTTAGCTGAGTTTTTTCCAACAGCTCAAATTGAAATTGAATGGGATTTACTTGCAGCCGCCCGTGCATTATGCGGAACTGAACCAGGCATTGCCTGCATTTTAGGAACAGGATCTAATTCTTGTTTTTATGATGGTAAAGAGATTACAGATGTGGTGGCTAACCTGGGTTGGATTTTAGCAGATGAAGGCTCTGGCACCTATATCGGAAAACGTTTTGTGTTTGATTACCTGCGGAAAAAAATGCCGGAGGAATTATCCAAACAGTTTCGGGCACGCTTTCCATTAACTCGCGAAGAATTCTTAGAAAAGGTCTATCAACAGGAACGGCCTGGTGCGTTTCTCGCGGGGTTCACTAAATTCATTTTTCAACACCTGAAGGAACCCTATTGTTACAAACTCATTTACAATAGTTTTTCTGATTTCTATGAGGAGGTGGTAATGCGGTATGATAACTACAAAAACTACAAAGTACACTTTACAGGTTCTGTCTCTTTTTATTTCAGTGACATATTAAGACAGGTAGCCAACGATAAAGGCATCACTGTCAAGAATATATTAGAAGGACCTATAGCAGGACTGGCCCTATATCACAAAAAAGATTTGAACCAGGCTTAAGAAATTTTGTTAAGCCTATCAATCAACTTCAATAACTAGTAACGAATAGTCTCTTGGCAACAACAGAATCATCTTCGCACTACAATCATCTGGAAAAGATGAGTATTCATGATTTACTTGTGAATATAAATAGAGAAGACAACACGGTAGCACTTGCTGTTGAAAAAGTAATCCCTAAAATTGAAATTTTAGTTTCAGTTATTGTTGAGCGGATGGAAAGAGGAGGACGGCTGTTTTACATAGGTGCAGGTACGAGCGGGCGCCTTGGCATATTAGATGCTTCTGAGGTTCCGCCCACCTACGGAATGCCACAAGGAAAAGTGATTGGGTTGATTGCCGGTGGAGACAAAGCTATTCGCAAAGCGGTTGAGAATGCTGAAGATGACGCTTCGCAAGCCTGGAAGGATTTGGAGGAACAAATGATCAATCAAAATGATGTTTTGGTTGGCATTGCTGCATCGGGGCGAACGCCTTATGTAGTTGGTGGAGTAAAGCAAGCACGGACACAAGGTATTATTACAGGGTGTATTACCTGCAATGAAGGAAGTGAGTTAGCAAAGAATGTCGATTTTCCTATAGAGGTTGTAGTTGGGCCTGAATTTGTAACAGGTAGCACGCGTATGAAGTCAGGCACAGCACAAAAACTAGTACTTAACATGATTTCCACAACCACTATGATCAAATTGGGAAAGGTGAGGGGAAATAAAATGGTGGATATGCAGTTGAGTAATGAGAAACTGGTTAACCGTGGAGTTAAAATGATAATGGAAGAATTACAGGTTTCTGAGGTAGAGGCGCACAAACTACTCAAACAATTTGGTAGCGTGCGCAAGGCTGTTGATAGTAAAAAGTAATCATGCATCAGATTGAGCCGTTCGCAAATTGGCTGAGGTATTACGACTCATCAGAAGATACACAATCTCCTTTCTCAGGTAAAGAATATAATTACGACTTATACACTGAAACCATCTACGGCTATTACATAGATCCTGCCTGGGATTCGTTTGGTTCTGAAACGCTGTATTTAAAAACCCTTTATGCTGATTACGTTGAGGGCTATGCGATACTCGAATTTATTGGCGAATGGAATGATACGATCAATAACGACATCATGACATTGAAGCGGGATTTTCTGGAGACCTTGATGCACGAAGGGATTCGAAAATTTATTTTGATTGGGGAAAATGTATTTAACTTCCACGGTTCTGACGAATTGTATTATGAAGAATGGTTTGAGGAGGTAGAAGAAGAGAATGGTTGGATTGCTGCAGTATGTTTCCCTGAATTTATCCAACAGGAACTCCGCAAGTATCGCATCGATCAATTTATTAGCATGGGTGGAACATTACAGATTGATCAATGGAGAACTTTACATCCTGTCAAATTTTGTGAACTGGTTGATCAGCTTATTCAGCGAAGACTGAATTAAAGAAATGAAAGCTGGGCACCACTAACGGGAGCGTCAACAGGTACCAAATAGTCTCGCTTAGTATTTACCTCACGGCACATCACGCGTGTGCGCTTCTGCTTACCTTTTTTGAACCACCGGCCATGCAATCCGAAAACACTTCCTTCCGGGATTTCTGATAGTAAAATTATTGAGGCATAATTTCGATCATACTTTCTAAGGGCGGCTGTTAATTCTGTATCAGAAAAAGAGGAGGCTTTTGGGTTCGCCATGTGTCTCTTTAGGATTAACAGTAGATCGGCTGGAAAAACATCTTCGTTTAGTACAGGGTCCATCAATTGTTGAAATGTTTTCTTCCATTGACCTCCATGAGCCTCCGCTCGATGGCCAAAAATCGTGTGGACTTCCAAGTGAGCTACTTCGTGGATATATGTTATAAGGAAAGAATAGACGCTAAGGTCGTGATTGATTGTAATGCGTGGATGAGTTGCATTTTTGTGAGAGGTGAAATCTCCAATTTTGGTTTGGCGGCTTTTGGTGATTTTAAGTGAAAAAGGTTTTTCTCTCCAAAGCTTGAAACAATAATCAACGGCCTTTATAGGCAAATGATGATCTAGGGTATTAAGAACCTGCTCTTCCGACATTGAATATTAAAAGTGTGGACAAAAAAAAGGCTTTATTTCTAAAGCCTTCCTGGAAAGTTGTAATGTAAAATTACTTCTTCTTTGTGGGTATTGCAGCAGCGGCTACAGCGGCAGCAATTGAGTCAGCTTTAACGGTTGAATCAGCCTTAACTTTTGCAATAGCGGCAGCTTCAGCTTCCACCATTGCAATAGAATCAGCTACTGCAGTTGAGTCAGCTTTTGCTTTTGCAGCCTCCTCAGCTTTGTTGCCACCACATGCCACCATTGTAACAGCAAAGCCACATACGATAACAGATGCGATAATTTTTTTCATAGTTTACAGGTTTTAAAAATTTGTGCAAAGATACACGAATGGGAAGATTCCAATGTAAGTGGAAGAAATTTATTTTTTTCGAAAGAAGAGCCTTAGTGGCACACCTTCAAAGTCAAAGTTGGCTCTAATTTTATTTTCCAAAAACCGGACATAAGATTCCTGAATGTACTGTGGCAGGTTACAGAAGAATGCAAACGATGGAGATTTTGATTTGACTTGCGTGATGTACTTTATTTGAATGAGTTTGCCCTTTGTCGCTGCGGGCGGATTATGTGCAATTTCAGGTAAAATGGCATCGTTCAATTGTGAAGTAGGTACTTTTTTTGTCTTGTTGGCATATACTTCTACCGCTTTTTCAATGACTTGAAAAATTCGTTGTTTGGTGAGTACAGAAGCAAAAATGACAGGCAGGTAGTCAATGGGCTTTAGCCGATCTTCAATTTCCTTCTTGAATTTATCGGCTGTCTTACTATCCTTTTCAACCAGGTCCCATTTGTTAACCATGATCACCATTCCTTTACCTTGCTTCTGCGCCAAACTGATCAGACTTACGTCCTGCGATTCAAGGCCCCGTTCTGCATCTACTATATAAATACAAACATCACTGTCCTCCAGAGCCCTTAAGGAGCGAAGGACAGAGTAGAATTCAATATCTTCAGTTACTTTGGCTCTTTTGCGAATGCCAGCCGTATCGATGAGGATAAAATCATTTCCATACATCTTATAACGAGAATGAATAGCATCACGAGTGGTTCCGGCTTCATCCGTAACTATACTGCGCTCTGTACCAACAAGTACATTTAAAAATGAGGACTTGCCAACGTTTGGTCTTCCTAAGATTGTGATTTTTGGAATTCCCGCGTCCGGATCTTCAACTCCTTCACTTGGGAATATTTTTACAAGTTCATCCAAGAGTTCCCCGGTGCCTGACCCATTTTCGGATGAGATGGGGAAGACATCACCCATACCTAACTCATAAAACTCATTTGCAAGTGCTGATTTGTTAGGAGTATCGGCTTTGTTGGCAGCAATGAACACTGGCTTTTTGGATCTACGAATTATGTTGGCAAACTCCTGATCATACCCCGTAAGGCCAGTCTGGCAATCCACCATAAAAATGACGGCAATTGCTTCATCTACAGCATGTTCGACTTGTTTTCTTATTTGCGATTCAAACTTGTCATCCGATCCGGTTACGTACCCACCAGTATCTATAATGGTGAAAAACTTGCCAGTCCATTCAGCATAGCCATAATGCCGATCGCGTGTCACGCCAGGCATATCATCCATAATGGCTTGCCGTTTCTCTACTAACCGATTAAAAAATGTGGACTTCCCAACATTGGGGCGACCTACTATTGCTACAACATTTGCCATACTACTTAATGATCATTCTCGATTTGTCAATTAGCTTCCAGTCTATTCACTACTTTCATCCACCGCTAATCGATTTCAATTTCTTTTCGGGTCTATAAATTAATTATTCTATGTATCCGAACCGTTTTAACTTATCCTTCTGTTTCCTCCAATTGTCAGCCACCTTCACATGAGTCTCCAAAAATACTTGCTTTGCAAAAAAGGTTTCTAAGTCTTTTCTGGCTTCCGTGCCTACTTTCTTCAATGAACTGCCAGCCTTTCCAATCAGAATTCCCTTTTGCGAGTCTCGCTCCACAAAAAGCACTGCACGTATCCTGATAATTTTTTCTTCTTCTTTAAAGGATTCAATCGAAACTTCTGTGCTGTAGGGGATCTCCTGTTCGTAATACAAAAATATTTTTTCACGTATAATCTCAGAAGCGAAAAACCGCTCCGACCTATCCGTCATTTCATCTTTGGGATAATACGCTGGATGCTCTGGCAACATGTTTTTTATGGTGCTCAACACCTTATCGAGGTTTTCTCCAGTTTTTGCTGAAACCGTAATAATCTCTGTTCCCGGCAATTGACTTTTCCAGTACGTCACTTTATCTTCTACCGCGGAACCTTTACCCAGGTCAATTTTATTAATCAGAAGTAAAATAGGAGTGTTTATCTTTTTCAACTTGGCAAAGGACTCTTCGTCATATTTCTGATCTAATTCCACAACTAGCAGGATCATATCGGCATCGTCCAACGATACATTTACATACGTCATCATGGCTTTTTGAAGCTCGTACTTAGGCTCCAAAATGCCGGGTGTGTCTGAATAAACGATCTGAAAATCCTCCCCGTTTAGCATGCCCATTATCCGGTGCCGTGTAGTCTGGGCTTTGTTTGTGATGATGGAAAGATTCTCGCCCACGAGCTTATTCATAAGGCTAGACTTGCCCACATTAGGCTTTCCAACGATACTAACAAATCCAGCTTTATGGGTTGTGGACATACTTTTGAGGCAATCTGGCCGCAAAAGTACAGCTAATTTAACGAATGAGGGGTCGACAAAAGTAGTTGGTGATTAACACC
>JAENVX010000012.1 GCA_016650355.1 Bacteroidia bacterium
GCCTGTCCGGTAATCTTTTAGATCAGGTTCGCATTGCTTATTGTATTCCTCGTATCATTTCAATAATCACAGTAAGTGATGGCACCTTAATTAATATGTTCCCAACCGATTTACATGGTGCTGTTGGCGAAAAAAATTATGTTAGTTCATTACGCAAAGGCGGGCTGGCTAATACGCAAGTTGAGAAATACAACAAGATTGTAATTTCAGATGTCGATACATCTTTTTGCAAGCAAGCCTATGCGCTAGGGAAAAATCATATGCATGAAATGACAGATATCAACGCATTTTCTACTTATGTAGAAAGGTCTGCGAAACTTAAATTGCCGCTGCCTAAATCGGTTTTACGCTACAAGGAATTAAGCAGAATTGATTCGTTTGATCACAATATTCATCGGATTCATCTATATGAGGTAATTCATGCGCAAACCATTGAGTCTGGTAAATCTACCTTGGCTCACATCCACCAATATTATGCTCAATGGAGACTTGATCAGAGTTTTCCAACACAGATGATTCTTCGATAGTCCACATGAGAGTCATTCATCTTTCCTATAGAGTACCTAAACCAAAATTTACTGATCCTGAAGCGTGGCTCAAACGAATTAGCTTTTCCGTAGTGGTGATGGAGAGTATGGCTGACTATAGTGAAGTAATTGGGATTTATCATATTGATTACGAAGGTGTGCTTACTAAAAATCAAGTGACATATCACTTTCCAGGCTTTAACCGATGGCAATTACTCTTGCCGTTTCAATTTAACCGATATGTTGCGAAATTGAAACCAAGAGCTATAATTGTTCATGGCCTTATCTTTCCATGGCAGATAATTATGCTTAGATGGCAGGTTGGGAGTGGTGTAAAAATAATAGCACAGCATCATGCGGAAAGGCCTCTAAAAGATTTCCGACAGTACCTTCAACAGTGGGCCGATCGGTATATAAAAGCATATATGTTTGCTTCGATAGAGTTAGGAATGCGTTGGGTCGAAAAAGGTCAGATTCGGGATTCAATGAAAATTAAGGAGATTATAGGAACATCTTCAATTTTTAACCCTATTCAGAAAAAAGTAGCAAAATCCTTTACGAAGGTTTCTGAAGGTAAAATATTTTTGTGGGTTGGTCGATTGGATACAAACAAAGACCCCATAACACTTATTAAAGCGTTTTCACAATTCTCAATCAAAAATTCAAATGTTCATCTTTATGTGATATTTCAGGGTGATGAATTGATTGAAGAGGTTAAAATGCAAGTCATGACTTTTAAAGCTGAAGCACAAATTACACTTGTCGGAAAAGTGGAACACGATGATTTGCTGTACTGGTATAACAGCGCTGATTTTATAATATCAAGTTCACATTATGAGGGCAGTGGCATTGCGATTTGCGAAGCAATGTCATGTGGTTGTATTCCTATTCTGACGAATATACCCTCTTTTCAAATGATGACCAATGGTGGGAGAATAGGATTTTTATATGAACCTGGTGACGAGAACGGTTTACGCAATGCTGTCACGCAATCTCTTAGCCTTGATCAGTTATCTGAAAGGAAAAAAGTGTTAAGGCATTTTAATGCAGCCTTATCAGGTAATGCAAATGCAAGAAAAATTATGGATGTGATATATGAATAGGTTTTTGTGAAAAATGAAACGTAGGATAGCTATATGGGTGATTGGTGGTATAGGGGATGGTGATTTCTCACAGGGCTATCCTATGCTTGAAAAAATTGTTGAACGCTTATGCGACAACTTTGAAGTCATTGTGTACTCTAATCATCCACCCAACGCTGACTATCAGAATGACCGTATTCCATTAAAATTTCCACCAAGATTTATTAAATCTGGTAAAATAGGTTGGCTTTACTTATTGTATTTATTTCTACTCGATAACCAAAAGAAAAGATTTGATTGTGTAATTACCTTTTGGGGATATCCCGCAGGTTTTTTTGCAGCTCTGATTACAAAAGTATTTGGAATACCCAGTATTGTTAACGTGCTGGGTGCAGATTCTTCCGGTATTGAGTCAATCAACTACGGTATTTTCCATAGACGCTTTCCACGTGCCATTGCTAACTGGTCCTATACTAATTGTACAGTGTTGCTGGCTGTATCAGAATTTCAAGCTAACCGACTCAAATACTTTGGTATAACGAGAGATATCTGTACTATACCCTGGGGAGCAGATGCCTCTATGTATCCGTTCGCTGAAAAACAAAAAAGTGAAGTTCTTCAAGTTATTCATGTGGGGCATATCAATCCAGTAAAAGACCAATGCACGTTGCTTCGAGCATTCGCTATTATTCGTAGGAACCGTCCGGCAAAGTTGAAAATATTTGGTACCGATACGATGAGAGGAGCAATCCATCGATTTTGTAATGAGTTGGAAATTCAGGAGGATGTTGAATTTTACAACATAGTGCTGTACAATGAGATGCCCGGACATTATGAGCAAGCAGATGTTATGCTTCATTCTTCTTTATCCGAAGCTCAATGCATGGCACTGACTGAGGCTGCCGCTTGCGGAGTGTTAATGGCCGGAACGCGCGTAGGGATTTTGCATGATTTAGGAAATGAATATGGTGTGGTCGTTGATGTTGGTGATCATGAAGGCCTTGCGAATGGGGTGTTGTCGTGTATAGATAACCCTGAGGAATGCAGAAGGCGAATAGAAAATGCCAGAGTATGGTCCGAGCAACACGATCTTGAGTGGACCGTAAAGCAGCTTTCTACTCTGTTGCAAGATATTTAGTGATACATATTTGATCCTTTTTAATAAACCATTACTTTTTGTTTGTTTATAATTGAAATGAAACTCCCAATTTCAAATCATAACCGAATAGAACAGATTTTTTTCTTCAACGTTGGGTGAAACCATAATAACAGTTTTATATTTCAATATGCCAGAGTGATTAATATTCATTTTTTCAGACCTTGTTTTTGCATTAGTTGGTTAGTAATTTCATCCATAAGAAGAAATATCAATGGTAAAAATGAAGCAACGCTAAAAAAAATCCTGAAAAGCGTTTAGCACCATCAAAGAAACTATTAATAGCCCATTTCTTCTTTCGTTGTGATTTAAAAGATGGAGTAATGGACGTAGTATCGTTTTATAAGACTTCATTTCAGAGCTATTCAACAACGGCCAATAAATTGAATTGAGTTCTTAAAGCATACCTGGCGGGCTCATACTGAAACATTTCATTGAAGTGTTCAATGTTGAACCGATATCCCATCAAAGCAAGTTTGTCCAGAATATCCTCGATCGTGGAGTCGTTTTCTTCCCACCACTCTTTTGTCACTTCAAAGAATATAGGAGGCCTAAACTTTTGAATAGTCTTCCACCCTCCTTTAAAAACTTCCGGTTCGAAGCCCTCCACGATTAATTTGATAAACGCAATTTTTACTGGGTTTAATTCGTTGGCAAAGTCATCAAGTTTTTTGATCTCTACCAAGAACTGACCTTCTACATCTTTTTTAGTAACCCTCCCAGCCCCTGTATTGAAATCGGTATACCGAAAGGATCGTTTACTTTTTTCATTTCCCATTCCTTCTGGATGAAGGTGAATGACATCTATAAGATTCGAGTTTAGTGCCAGGTTATTTTTATAATTATCATAAACTTTTGGATTGGGTTCAAAAGCGTGAATTTGGATATTGGCGTACCTGTGATCTTTAATATATGAGGCTAGCTTTAAAGAGAAAGCTCCGAAGTTTGCACCTATATCTAGAATCACACTTCCTGGTGTTAGATATTTCTTTGCTGCTAAAAGAGCATTGTCCCGTACTCCATAAAACAAGCGCCATTGTACGTAGTCCGATCGGTTTATTTTGAAGTGTGTATTATCTCTAGTTAAACTGTAGAAATCATTTTTTGGATAGTCAGCCGATTTTGGAATGATCATTCCGATTGATGGAAACTTGTTTCTTAAACGGACGGGAATAAATTTTCGAATGAGGTTGGACTTGGCTCTAAGTCCAACAAAATACTCTTCTGCTCTTGTATTAATTACAATTCTTCGAAGAAACCTTGTTATTGAATTCACGTGAGTCCTTATTTTTCAATTACAATCCATGGAAAGGGCGAGGTATACCTGATTCTTTGCAGAAGTTTATTGAACACCAGGTTGGGGTTATACTGTATGGAGTAAGGAAATAGCTTCAATGAACTCCATTGGTGATGAAAATAATGTCCTTGCATTTGTTCGCAACTTCTCTTTTTAAAGTAGTTGGCTGATTGCTGCTTCGCTAATTCAATTGTGCGATCAGTATAAAAGGGACTGTCAAGAATATGTAGTTGTCCCCCAGGCCGCAAGAGACAAAGTAATTCCTTAATAACTTTGACGGCTTCAGAAAAATATTGAATCGCGCTGGCTAGAATGATCACGTCAGCGCATGACTTTTTTATTAATCCAGAATAGATGTTTGCATATGCGAAAGCCAGCCCCTGACGATGTCCAAAGACTCGGGCCGCCTGTTTTAGCTCAGTCTCATTTATATCTATGCCAATGCAATCAACCTGCAACATTGAATGAATGTAGTGAATCAGCCATCCGTTTCCACAACCGACCTCAAGAATGGTGTTGTGCTGTCGTTGACGTAGGTGCATGACAAGGCGACTAGCTGAATGTTTTCTTATCTTCCATTCTCGCAATAATGGGTGAGAAGTATCAATATCTGGTAGTTTTGAGACAACGGCATCTTCAAATAACCTTCCTTCAATTCTTCTTAATTGAGTGTATTGCTTCTCAAACAATAGATCAGTAGACAGATTTGTTTGATAATATATCCCATCATGGTATTCGATATCCGGATGGCTTAATAAATCACTAATTGAGGATGTCTGCATTAGTGATTATGACTAAGCTGAAACGTAACAATGATGTGATCAGCCCACCGGTTAAATGGAAATCTTGATCGCACAAATGAATCTAATATTCGAAGTGATTGATAGACTCTGGGATTTCTAACAGGAAAATCACCGTTTGCAGGTGGTGGAGACAAAGCGCAGAGTCCTTCAGATTTTATAAATTTAAATTTATAGCCGAATGCATTTTTTATTTGTGCCAGGGAATGATAATACGTTTTGAAATATTCACCTTCCAAATGAGCCGTCACTCCATTTTTATAAAGCCGCCTGAAGGCTTTTTTCCCATAACCTTTAAAAACCCAAAGTAGCTCCCAAAGGCTAATAGGCGGCATGATCACCCATGTAATGAAGGCACCGGTATTTAGGATCGCTGGAAGGTTCATTGTTACTTTAGAAAGATCATCAATACAATTGAGGCCGCCAAAGTTTGAAAAAACATAGTCAAATTTTTGCCCTTTCAATTGATCTAACTTATCGTAAGAAAGTTGCTGACATATAAAGCGATCTTGAAAATGGTGCTTAATTATTTTTTTTTCAATCTGACTGATCATGCCATCAGATAAATCTGTAGCGAAAACGTTATGACCTTGAGTAACATAGTGTAGCGCATCGATTCCTGTTCCAGCGTTAAGTTCCAAAATCCTGCTCTCTACTTTCAAAAAGTCCGAGACATGGTGGTATACCTGTTGCCGCATGTCTTGGAGTACCTGGTTTTCCTGATCAATAGAATCGTAGTTAAGCGACTGCTTACTAAATGCACGATTTACGGCATTGACCGAATCTTCAGTTGATGCCATTCGTTTTGCTTATTTGATGCAGTTGAAATGCATTAACTATTGCAAGTGGAAAATGAAATACCATGGAAGCAACTCGTTTTAAGTCCAAGGCAACTGGAATTCGAGGTTTAGTTATCCAATCCCTAATTTGATTAATTCCACGCTGAATACGAAAACGATTGTGAATATATCGATGCAGGATTTTATAGTAACCTGAATTATACGTTCCAGCAAACAGCATGGCAAGATCATCTGAATCACTCCAGTTTTGTTTTTCATGTAATCCGGCTTTTACGTTTTCATAAAACTTGGTTCCCGGTAAAGGATATGAGACAGATATTCCGATTTCATCGGGCATAACATCCAGAACCATTTGAAGTGTGTCATTAATATCGTCCTTCGTTTCACCCGGATATCCAAATTGTAGAAAAAAGGCCGCCTTGATTCCCTTTTGTTTTAGAAGCGAACGGGCTTCATGAATTTGTTCAATTTTTGTTCCCTTGTCCATGGCATCCAAAATCTTTTGGGATCCGCTTTCGGCTCCTACCCAAACCGTTTCTGCTCCGGAATCAGCCAAAGCACTAATATTATCTTCCTCCAATAAGAGATCAACTCGCGATTGAATTTTGTAGCGAATGGAAAGCCCTCTTTTTTTGACTTCGTCCCTAAAACTATTTACCCAACCAGGCTTAAGTCCAAATATATCATCGCTCATCCAAAAGTGATCGGGTTTATAGTTTTTTAGAAGAAATTCAATTTCATTCACCACCTGAAAAGCCGACCTTGAATTGTATCGGTTTCCATAGATTGGTTTGGCGCACCAGTTACATTTATAGGGACAGCCTCTGGTGGTGGCCAGGTTGATAGAGAAATATCCATGATGTTCCCTCCAAATTAATTGATATGGTTTGAGATCAAGTAGATCCCATGAGGGAAGAGGCAACGAGTCCAGGTCTCGTATGACTGATCTTGGAGGTGTCACGATTAATTGTGATTGTAGCTGAAAGGCAAGCCCGTTAATTATGGAGGGATCTTTTTTTTCTTCAAGAGAGTGCAATAATTCTTTCAGCGTTTCTTCCCCCTCTCCACGAACTATAAAGTCTACTCCATGCTGTAAATATTTCTCATAATGATCAGATGAATCTGAACTATTGATGATGACGATGCAACCCTTTTGCTTTGCAAAGCTGGCCATTATGAAAGCAGCTTCACGCATTACTGTCAGGCACATTTTGGTGAGGTAGTTGAATCCGTCATCGTAAATGATAAAGTAGGTGGGCGTTTCATTTTCCAGAAACGGATTTATTTCCTCTGGACTATCTTTCAGTCCAACATCAAAAAGAGAGACTTCAAATCCTGCATTTCGGATAACCGAGGCGGCCTGAAGTGTTCCCAAGGGAGGATAGGGCTGTTTGAACTTCCACTGTTTGGGGTCGAGTTTGTAAAAATAACTATGTGTAAAGAGAACTTTAGTCATTCCAGCGGATGCTCATTTTACTTCCAAACTCTCCCAATTTTTCATGATAGAGGTCTAATACCTTTTTTTGGTAGTTATTAGGGTGACCTTTTGAAACATGTTTTTTTGCTTTAAATGCAACCTCAAAATCTTCTTTGGAATAATTATTCTGATACCGTTTTCTCCACCGAGACGTAAAGGCTCTTCGGGACAGATTTTCAAATCTGGTGGCACCAAGAATATTGATCATGGCTTCTGTTTGTTGCTTCAGCCAGCTTGATCGATTGTTTAAAACATTTTCAGTTGACCGTAGCGTGTTATTTGGCAAGTAAATCTTAGTCCATTCATTTGCCCTCAAGAGTTGAGTATAATATTCTTTTCCATAGAGTGGGATTAACGTAGCTAATTCTGTAGCCGTATAAAGGTTTTTCTCTTCTATTTCCAGATGATCTTCATCTACGAAATAGTTTATGCAAAAATATTTGTGAGAGTTAAGAAGAAATACTTTTTGATAAAATCTTAAAAGCATCCGTGCTATCCATAATCGATTTGGTTTTGTAATAATAAAAAAATCTAAATCGGAGAGCTCGTCCATGTAGTTCTTTGACAGAGAACCCGAAGCCATTACTGCTCGCACAAATGGAAATTTTGAAATGAAAAGCGCTTGTTTTTTAGCTAACGACAAGCTCTTCAGTGCCATCAGATTTCCTTTGATTCTTCTGTTTCCCAGCATTGGATTATTCTGAACGCTAAAGAAATCTGAAAGAGCATAAATTATCGATTGACTCTTCATCCTTGTCAATTCTTCTGTTATATGATCAAGCGTGACGTGATTTGTTGGGAGATGATTCAAAATCTCTGAAGCTGTAAGTGGATATTGAAAAATATCAAAATAGAGCAGCGTTTTAAGTATGCTTTTTGATAACGCAGTATGATCAGAAGCTTTTATCACACAGAACTCGGTTGAGATAAAACCAATTGAGTCGGGCGATATTGAAATAGGATGAGTGAGGAAAACAAACTGAAAAATACTATCCCTTTTTGTAATTCCATTGCCGTTTCGGAGAGACAAAGGAGGGAAAAGAGAAAGATGAATCCCAAGAAAAGGTAATTTCCATTTTGATAGCACGTGTAGGCTGGCCATGCAAAACAAATGATAAGTGTTATCAGTCCGGGTAAACCAAGCCCCAAC
>JAENVX010000013.1 GCA_016650355.1 Bacteroidia bacterium
CACCCCAAGCCGAGCGTCTTTACTCGAGCCGGATTAATAAATTAATCGTGCTCACAGCGGTTATGATTTTCTCAGCTGGTTCCTTTCGAGGATTAGCACAAAGTGCCACTCCTGCCCTTAACTTCTATGCCAAAAAGCAGAAAGGCTTTGGATTCGTAACTTCTGATAGTGTGTTTTCGCTCAATTTTCAGTTTCGGATGCAGAACAGAGCTATGTACATTACAAAAACGGATACAGATTTGGCGCCTGAAGCCTTTGAATTCCGGGTGAGAAGATTGAGATTAAAATTTACTGGCTTTGTGTACAACCCCAAACTCACATATTACATCCAGCTATCATTCTCAAGAGGGGATATGGATTGGCGAAATTTTGAGAACTCAAGAATTAACTCAAGCCCGAATGTCGTACGCGATGCAGTAATTTATTACAATCCCAATCCTAAACTCAGATTAGGCTTTGGTCAGACCAAGTTACCCGGCAACCGACAGCGGGTTGTTTCTTCTGGGGACCAACAGTTTTTTGACCGTTCGATTGTCAATGCAAGATTCACGGTTGATCGGGATTTTGGATTTTTTGGACACTATACCACTAAGTATTTGATTTTAAGGGGTGCACTTACCTCTGGAGAAGGAAGAAATTCAGACATTTCAAATAATGGCCTCGCATCAACAGGTCGAATTGAGTTTCTTCCATTCGGGCGCTTCACGGGCGAAAACGACTACATGGAAGGTGACCTTGAGCGAGAAGAGACTTTGAAAGTTTCATTGGCAACAACGTATTCCCACAATGAAAATGCACTTCGGCAATCTGGGCAGCTGGGAAACGATTTATACGAGACTCGTACCATGAATGCCTTTGAAATGGATCTTCTCGCAAAGTATAGTGGTTGGGCCTGGTATTCTGAATTCATGAATAGAACTACGAGTAATCCTATCACCATTAATCCAAGTAACGCTACACAATTGCGTGCTGTGTATGCGGGATACGGTTTTATGTCGCAGATGAGTTATCTCTTTAAAAACAATTTTGAGATATCCGGACGCTACGCTATGACGCAGCCATCTTCTAAACTATATAACAATAGTGAGGCGCCAACCTTAAATGAAAAGCAACAGGAGAACTACGAAATGGGATTGACCCGATATTTTAATGGCCACCGATTGAAGGTACAGGGTGGATTAATGTATACTACTTTAACAGATTTGAGAACGAATTCTTTCAATGAAGGGTATTTCTCAATGGCTTTCCAGGTAGAACTTGGAATTTGATTTTTTCAGAAGTGAGTAACTTAGTTAGGCGACAATTTTAGTCAGCTGCGGATGCTCAACGATCAACTTAAACCAGGAAGTGTAAGCTTGAGGATTTTTTTTGATATCTACACGAAGTGAATTCATTTCGGTGAACTTCCAATCCTCTACTTCTTCCCGATTGATCATAGGTGTTCCGTCAAAAGTGCCAATGAAAACATGATCGCATTCATGTTCCACCAACCCTTTATCCAAATCTGCCTTATAAATAAACTTATAAGAAAAAGTAGGCTTTAGTTCAATGCCCATTTCCTGTTTTAGCTTTCTCTGTGTGGCCTGTTCCAAAGGTTCGTCTGGAAGTGGATGGCTGCAGCAGGTATTTGTCCAAAGGCCTCCACTGTGATATTTATTTGGAGCTCTCTTTTGCAAAAGCACTTCGCCTTTGGAATTAAATAGAAGAATAGAAAAAGCCCTGTGCAATATTCCTTTACGATGGGCTTCCAGCTTTTCCATCGTACCAATGGCATTGTCATCTTGATCTACCAATATAACATGTTCCATCATAGCATATTGAATTGACATTTCAAATAAGAATAGGCGAGAAGCCTTGCCTTATGGCGTTTACGTATACGAATTCGCGATTTCAAGACATGTGCCGAAGGTGTATTTTGGATTTTACGGAACAATGCAAGATAATACACATAGGCGACATACACACCAAACCGTGCTGATCGAGGGAGTTGCTTAATACCTTTGTAACCTGCGTCAAAATCAGTTTTGATGCTTTTCTCAATTTGCTCTTTGCTTACATCATCAAATGAAGCGATATCAACACCAGGGAAGTAGGTCCTTCCCATTCCAAGGTAGTCCGCATTTAGATCACGCAAGAAATTTATCTTTTGAAAAGCTGAGCCCAAGCTCATCGCAAATGGTTTTAGCCTCAAATACATTGCCACATCACCTTTGCAAAATACGCGAAGGCACATGAGGCCAACTACTTCCGCAGACCCTAAAATATAATCTTTAAGACCTTCCTCGTCATAATTCTTTTTGTGAAGATCCGTTTCCATGCTCATCAGAAATTGATCAATAAGCTCACGTTCAATTTTGTAGGTATGTACAACAGCCTGAAAACTATTAAGGATGGGATTAAGGCTTATGCCGTCAGTTATAGAACGATGCGTTTCCTCCTGAAACCTGACGAACAATTCAGCTTTGTTGTAATCGTGAAAAGTATCCACAATTTCATCAGCGAACCTCACAAATCCATAAATGGCGTAAATAGGATCTCGTAATTCTTTTTGAAGACAACGAACGCCAAGCGAAAAGGAAGTACTGTATGTTTTGGTTGTGAGCCTGCTGCACTTGATTGATACTTTATCAAAAATTCGTTTTTGATCCATCCACCTTTATGAGTTTACTAATTTAACACGCTTTAAGTTCCTATTTTCCTGCGATCTATTTCTTCTTATCAACTCGTCAGCCACAACTTGTCCTGAAATAAGCGAAGGGGGTACCCCAGGGCCTGGCACAGTTAGTTGTCCTGTATAAAACAGGTTTTTTACCTTTTTGTTTATCATCGATGGCTTAAGATTTGCAGTTTGCAGAATAGTGTTGGCCAGACCGTACGCATTTCCTTTAAAAGCATTGTAATCGGAAATAAAATCCTTGTGCGCATAACTCCTTTTAAAAACGATATGTTTTTTGATGGATTGACCAATTATCTTTTCAAAACGATCCATCACCAAATTGAAATATTTTTTGCGAGTACTTGCGTCATCTGTCAAATCCGTAGCTACCGGAATTAGGATAAATATATTTTCATGTCCTTCTGGCGCAACAGTTGGATCGGTTTGAGATGGACTCGATACATAAAACTGAGGTGATGTTGGCCACTTAGGGTCATCGTATATTTCTCTGGAGTGCAACGAGAAATCCTGATCAAAAAATAATGTATGGTGGAGCAGTCCTTCAATTTTCTTATTGAGTCCCAAATAGAAAATCAGGCTCGATGGAGCCATTGACCTACTTTTCCAATATTTTTCAGAATACCTTCTGTGGCTACGCGGCAAAAGTGTTTGTTCAACGTGATGATAATCAGCGCCTGCTATAACATAGTCGAAATCTCGTGCTTCACCATTTAGGATAATGGCTTTAATAGCATTTCCATTCATTTCAAAGCCAGAAACTTCGCTATTAAATTCAAATTTTACACCTTGTTCTTTAGCGATTGCTGTCATGCCTTCCACAATTTTAAACATACCACCTTTCGGATACCATGTTCCCAATGCCATATCAGCATAATTCATCAGGCTATAAAGTGCTGGTGTTTTTTGTGCTGTTGCCCCAAGAAAGAGAACGGGAAATTCCAGGAGTTGAATGAGCCTAGGATTTTTAAAGAACTTTCTAACGTAGCGTGACAGAGAATGAAAGATGTGGAGATTAAAAACACCTTTGAGTAATTTCACATCAAACAGTTCGGAAAGGGAGAGCCCCGGTTTATACACAAGCTCATTTACACCGATGTCGTATTTGAATTTGCCCTCTTCCAGAAATTCCAATAGTTTTTTTCCGCTTCCCGTTTCTTGCTCCTCGAAAAGTTTGCAAAGACTATTTACCCCTGCTGGAATATCAAGAAAATCTGCCTTGCTGTAATAAATTCTATAGGATGGATCAAGTCGCTTAAGCTGGTAGTAATCAGAGGTCTTTTTTCCGAAGCGTGCAAAAAACTTATCGAAAACATCAGGCATCCAATACCAACTTGGGCCCATATCGAAAGTAAATCCATGTTCTTCAAATTTTCGTGCTCTGCCACCAGGTGTAGCATTTTTCTCAAAGACCGTTACATCAAATCCAGCTTGTGCCAAGCAAGCGGCTGCCGTTAGGCCAGCAAAACCAGAACCAATGACTGCGGTTTTTTTCATTTGTTGGAGACCTGTCTATTGAGTGTAGATTAATTGTATCCAACTAATTTTTTCTGAATTTCTTTTCTTGCATGGAAGATGCGATTCTTCACTGTGCCTATTGGCAGATTTAATTCTTTGGCAATTTCATGATATTTATATCCAGTTGCATGCATTTTGAAAGGCTTTAGCAGCTCGTCTTTCATGTCATTCACATTACGCCAAACTTCTTTGAACTCCATACTTTCTTGAGGTCGGTTGAAAGTGTGAGTGTCTTCTACATTCAAAATATAAAGTTCTTTAGTGGTGTCATGAGAGGTTTTTGCGCGCTGGTTTTTTCTATAATTGTTGATAAATGTATTGCGCATAATGGTAAAGAGCCAGCCCTTTAGATTTGTATCGGCTCTGAATTTATCCCGGTACGTGAGAGCTTTTAGAATTGTGTCTTGAACAAGATCCTGCGATTCTTCCCGATCCCTTGTAAACTTTTTGGTGAAAGTGCGCAGCATCGGGCGAAGCGTTGAAACTTGGGTATCAAAATCAAAGGTTGTCATAATGTTATTGTTTAACTTAATGTTAAAATAGTTAAACAACATTAACCAGAAAGCTTCATTTTAGCTCAGAATCTCTTAAAATGAATTTGTTTTGTTTAAGTGAATCTTACTAAAGACCGTTTTTAGACCCGGAAAAAAGGTGGAGGCTAAACAAAAAAAATGCTAATGTGATTTGAGTAGCAGCGGTAGCTCAGAAACTTTATCGAAGAGTTTGACATTCTTAGGGACGCGAAATGCAGTATTTCTTAGAAGCCAACCAGAGGCCAAAATGGTGGCGTTTGAAAAGTCGTTAGAAAGTGTCTTGAGGTACTCTTCTAACATGTCGTGCGCTGGCGTAGTAGTCAAAGAGGTAATGAGGATATGCGGACGATGAGTTTCATAAATTTTTTTCAAATCCTCATGCGGTAAGGATTGCCCCAGATAAAAGGTGCGAAAGCCATGATGGCGTGCGACATAATGATTGAATAAAAGTCCTAGTTCATGCATTTCACCTTCTGGCAAATACAACATTGCGCGCTTTGAGTTTTTCGGAGGCAATGGCAACGCAGCGATGGTAGCAATTAATTTCTGCCGGATGAGGTTGGTTATGAAATGCTCATGAGCTGGCGTAACACTCCCCGTCAACCAGAGTACGCCAATCTTTTCCAGAAAGGGATAGAGAATGCCAGTTACTGTGTTCTCAAATCCATATTTCTTTACATATTTTGCTAGTACACTTTCAAAATGTTCTTCATCA
>JAENVX010000014.1 GCA_016650355.1 Bacteroidia bacterium
CGGAGCACTTCCTGCGTTGCGTCTTGCGACTCGTTGTTTATCGAGAGTGCATAAAATCACCCAAATTTTTTTTTGAGGACTATTAAAAATAGTATGACATCAATTTGCAAATGATAGGTTGTTGATGTTGACTAAAAATTAAATATGAAAAAGAAAGAATTTATTTCTGATGTTCTGGCGGGTCTCACCGTCAGCTTTGCTGCGCTTGCATTGGGAGCGGCCTTCGGAGTGATGTCCGGTAGAGGCGCTTTTGCAGGGATGATTGCAGCTGCGGTGATACCAATCATCACAGGTCTTTTTGGAGGAACGCGTCTTAGTGTTTCAGGACCTACAGCTCCCATGACGGCCGTCTCATCGCTAGTTATTGCTTTTGCGTACGATAATTTTAGTGGAGACAGAATTTTAGCTGAACAATTTATCACGCTAGTATTTCTACTGACTGGATTGTGCCTCATCATTGCGGGTGTGTTGCGCGCTGGTAAATATATACGCTTTGTTCCTCAGGTGGTAATCCTGGGTTTTATGAGCGGAATAGCTTTGCTAATCTGGGTTGATCAAACAAAGACTCTATTGGGGATAGGGGGCAAAGCTGCACCCGAAGGAGCTACATCAACCAATATTATTATCGCGCTTGCGACCTTTGGGTTAATTGTTTTTTTGCCTCGTCTGCTGACGAAACTGAACCTTCCAAAATCAATCTTCACATATCTCCCATTTACACTCCTCATCATTGTTATGATGACAGGAGTAACATCATTGTTTCATATTGACATTGGGAGAATTAGTCTGGGTGTTTCTTTAGAGTCATTTTCGGATTTAGCAGCGCATATCGGAAATTATTTTCCTTCAGCGCAAATTTTCACCACTGATACCATTTTGTTAGCACTACCTTATGCACTAGAACTAACCTTGCTTGGATACCTTGATTCGTTGCTCACTGCACTGATCATGGATCACTTAACGAAGGAAGACTCGAACTTGAATATGGAACTTTTTGGGCAAGGTTTATCGAATGGTGTGGCTGCCATTTTCCAAGGCCTACCGGGTGCACAGGCTACAATTCGTTCGGTACTACTTTTTAAAGAAGGAGCGAAAACGCGATTGAGTGTGGTGGCCACCGGCATATTTGTCTTGCTAGGGTTCATGGTTTTTAAGGATTACGTCACCTTAATAACTTCAGCCGTTTTCATTGGGGTTTTATTCAAAGCAGCGTTAGATGTATTTGAGAAAGAATTTCTCTTCGTTTATATAAAGCGTGGATGGTTTGTTAATCGCAGACGAAACTACCAGTTGTTTTTTATTTTGTATACCATGTTGGTTACAGCACTTGTTGATTTAAATGCTGCAGTGATTAGCGGAACAATGCTCTTTTATTTACTGCGCAAACCGCTTCGTTTCAACGATCTGGAAAATGATTTTGCGAGCCTGGATGCCGGAATAGTCGAAAATTTAAAAGAGGAAAAGAATAATAAAGGTGAAATTTTGAGTGGAATAGATCAACAGAAAAAAGTGAGTGAAATAGCTTAACAAAACTTTAAATAATTTATATCTAATAATGAAAGTCTTTAAACATATCAAGCAGGATTTACCTGCTAGCATAGTTGTATTTTTTGTTGCTGTACCCTTGTGCCTGGGGATTGCACTTGCATCAGGCGCGCCTTTATTTGCAGGGATTATTGCAGGTATAATTGGAGGTATCGTAGTTGGTGTTGCTAGTGGTTCGCCATTAGGCGTGAGCGGACCAGCAGCTGGATTGGCCGTCATCGTTCTAACTTCCATAGCATCGCTTGGTGGTTCCTGGGAGGCTTTTTTAACAGCCGTTGTCTTAGCAGGAATTATCCAACTTGTATTGGGCTTTGCAAAAGCGGGCTTCATTGCCTACTTCTTCCCTTCATCGGTAATTAAGGGAATGCTCACTGGAATAGGTCTTTTGATAATTCTAAAGCAGATACCACATGCTTTGGGTTGGGATAAAGACATAGAAGGAGACGATTCCTTTATTCAAGCAGATGGCCAAAATACGTTCTCTGAAATCATCAATGCGATAGAATTCTTTACTCCAGGAGCAGTTCTGATAGCATTCATTTCGTTGATTATTCTGATACTATGGGACAAAGTGTTGACAAAGAGTCATAAAATTTTCCTGTTGATCCAAGGCCCCATTGTCGTGGTGATTCTGGGTATAATCATGAATTATTTTTATCAAACGGGGGTTCTGAATTTCAGCTTAGCAACCGATCAGGTGGTAAGAATTCCTGTACCCAAAGACTTAGCCGGATTTTTTAGTCAGTTTACCTTTCCTGACTTTTCGGCCTTATCAAATTTGGAAGTATATAAAATAGCTTTTGTTATTGCCATTGTCGCAAGTCTCGAAACGCTGCTTTGTGTGGAGGCAACAGATAAACTTGATCCTGACAAAAGAATCACACCTACCGATAGAGAACTAAAAGCCCAGGGATTAGGAAACGTTATCTCCGGTTTAATCGGTGGCCTACCAATTACACAGGTTATTGTTCGCAGCTCTGCCAATATTTCTTTTGGCGGTAAAACTAAAATGTCGGCAATTCTTCATGGAGTATTGTTATTACTTAGCGCGATTACAATCGCTAGCATTTTGAATATGATCCCTCTGGCAAGCTTGGCCGCTATTTTATTAATGGTGGGTTATAAACTGGCCAAGCCATCGCTTTTTAAGCAAATGTATAAGTTGGGGTGGGAACAATTTATTCCTTTTACAGCCACGGTTGTTTCCATTTTGGCTACGGACTTATTAAGGGGTATTACAGTGGGGATGCTTTTTGGCATCTTCTACACATTGCGCCATAGTTATCGCAACTCGCTTCACATGAAAGATGTGATCACCACAGAAGCGGGCCACCAAATTCATCACCTTGTTTTAGCCGAGGAGGTTTCGTTTTTTAACAAAGCCAGCGTAGTAAAATCGCTTGACTCTATTCCGGCTAATTCAAAAGTGATCATAGATTGTTCAAAATCAAAATCAATTGCATATGATGTTGTTGAATTATTGAAGAATTATGAGAGCAATGCTAAAACCAAAAACATTACAGTTGAGAAAATTAATTTCATTGAACCAGTTTCAGCTTAACCCTTTCTAAAAAAAGACTACACATGAAAACACTGACAAAAGAAACAAGAGATTTAATTACGCCACTCGAAGCCATCAAACTCTTAGAAAAAGGGAATGAGCGATTTGTAAATAATTTAAAAATGAACCGTAACCTGCTGCAGCAAGTAAACGAAACTTCGGATGGGCAACATCCATTTGCAGTAATCCTCAGCTGCATTGATTCTCGTACATCCGCAGAACTTATTTTCGACCAGGGCCTGGGCGATGTGTTCAGCGTACGCATAGCGGGCAACATACAAAACCCGGATATTCTTGGCAGCATAGAATTCGGTTGCAAAGTAGCAGGGGCAAAGGTTGTTGTGGTGCTCGGCCATACAAAATGTGGAGCGGTGAAGGGAGCATGCGATCATGTGCAGATGGGAAATCTTACAACATTATTGGAAAAACTTAAGCCAGCCGTTGCTGGTGAAATAACCGTAACGACAGGGCGTGATTCAAGCAATTCTGAATTTGTAGAAAAAGTATCTTCACTCAACGTAAGGCTTACGTTAAAACAGGTTCTAAAAAATAGCCCAATCCTAAACGACCTTGCTCAGAAAGGAGAAATTGCTGTTGTTGGAGGCATGTATGACGTGGAAACGGGACTCGTGGACTTTTATGATGATGAGATTGTTTTTGGTGAGCGCATAAAAAAGGAAACAGTTGCCATGTAAACATTGAATATTTTATGAAAGTATTACGAGAAAGAAGTACCAATTCTTTTACAAATCCTGTATGAATTTAAAAAATTATTGGGCTTCAGATTTTCCGGCTTCTCTTGTAGTTTTTTTGGTAGCAGTGCCCATGTGTCTAGGTATTGCACTAGCATCCGGGGCACCGCTTCTCTCTGGATTATTAGGCGGTATTATAGGGGGAATAGTGGTAGGTTCACTTAGTGGCTCACCGCTCAGTATCAGCGCCCCCGCTGCTGGCCTTACTTCTATTGTAGCTGCATCTATTCTTGAGTTAGGATCTTTTCCTGCCTTTTTATTGTGTGTGGTACTAGCCGGCATTATTCAAATTATCATGGGTTTTTTAAGAGCTGGTTCCATCGGTCATTTTTTCCCATCATCAGTTATCAAAGGCATGCTGGCGGGTATTGGATTAATACTAGTACTCAAACAAATTCCTCATGCAGTAGGTTATGACGTGGACTTTGAAGGGGATGAAAGTTTTTTTCAAGATGACGGTCAAAACACTTTTTCTGAAATTATTCAATCCTGGGATTTTTTAACACCAGGAGCTATTATTATAACAAGTCTTTCGATTGGTCTCTTAGTATTGTGGGATTCACGTCTGGCTCAGCGCAATAAATTTTTTAGCATTATACCGGCACCGTTGGGTGTTGTTCTGGTGGGAGTTTTGGTTGGAGTAGTTTTCAATCACTCCGTTCCATCTTTAATGATAGATGATAAACACTTCGTAGATGTTCCGCTGTTGAATGAATCTGAAAGTCTTTCAGCCTTTTTTGTTTTTCCTGATTTTTCAATGTGGCAAAACTCAAAAATTTACTACGCGGCCGTAACGATTGCTATTGTAGCTAGCCTGGAGACGTTGCTTAATGTGGAGGCTTGTGATAAGATTGATCCATTCAGAAGGATAACCCCACTTAATAGGGAATTGAAAGCACAGGGAACGGCAAACCTTCTCTCTGGTATGTTGGGTGGCTTGCCCGTAACTTCTGTTATTGTTCGCAGCTCTACCAATATTAGCAGTGGCGCGCACACAAAGGCATCAGCTATATCGCAAGGTGTGATCCTTCTGGTTGCAGTTTTAGCAATCCCAAAAATACTGCAAATGATTCCGCTCGCCTGCCTGGCCGGCATATTAATCGTGATTGGATTTCAACTTACCCATCCTTCTCTATACAAGAGCATGTATAGCAAGGGTTGGGGTCAATTTTTGCCGTTCATTACCACAGTGCTGGCCGTCACGTTTACCAACCTGCTACAGGGCGTCTTTATGGGAATTTTGGTCGCGATAATCTTTATACTGAGATCGAATAAGACAGAATCAATTATCCTGGTGAGTAATGGTAGTAATTATCTATTAAGATTTACAAGAGATATTTCCTTTTTAAATAAAGCTAACTTGCGTAATAAGCTGCTAAGTATTCCTGAAAACTCTGAAGTGATTATTGATGGCTCGCAAACAAACTTTATAGATGCCGATATAAAGGAAACCATTGAGGACTTCATCAAAGAAGGAAGTGCCAGAAACATAAAAGTTGATTTAAAGAAAATATTCATTTAAAGAAATACAGTTATGCCAATGAAATCGTATGAGCAGTTGCTGCTACAAAACAAAGCCTGGGTGGAAGAAAAAAACAACGAAGACAAGGACTTCTTTAATCGCCTGGCCCATACTCAAAAACCGGAATTCTTATGGATAGGCTGCTCCGATAGCAGAGTATCTGCCAATGAAATAACAGGTACTGCACCAGGTGAGGTATTTGTACACCGCAATATCGCCAACATGGTAGTGCACAGCGATATGAATATGCTGAGTGTGCTTGACTACGCTGTAAATGTGTTAGAAGTAAAGCATGTGATCGTGTGTGGTCATTATGGATGCGGAGGTGTGCTTGCCGCAATGAGTAACAAGCAGATAGGACTTATTGATAACTGGATCAGGCATATTAAGGATGTGTATCGTATGCACCTGGAAGAGCTGGAGGTTATTACCGATATCAAAGCCAAACAGGATCGGTTTGTAGAACTTAATGTCATTGAACAAGTGTATGATCTTGGCAAAACCTCCATTGTTCAGAATGCGTGGCAGGCAAGAGGTGGTCCACATGTGCACGGCTGGGTGTATGATGTTGCCAACGGTATCATCAAGGATCTCAAGGTTTCAATGAACAGCAACGAAGATATGCCCGATGTCTATAAGTTTGAGAAGACTACTTTCACTCCGGTGAAGAAGTAATACATCTTTACTAAAATCACCTATTTGGCTTGGCTGAAATACATTTATCTTATTGCTTAATTAACCTGACTTTTGAATATAATTCAAAACCCTGGTTAGGCGCGGCCAACTCAAAAACTTCTTCTATTTCAGTTTCGCTAATTAACCGATATGTTTCCTTTGCCCTCCAGCCATTGGGGATATTCACGATAGCGCTTGAAATAAATAGTAATGTTTTTTTGTCGGGTGAGATACTGTCAAGTATAAAGTCATTGGCAAAGCCCTCAATGTGCAATTGCCTGAGCAGAAAGGTTTTTTTATATCTGTCGTATATAAAATACCCAACATCTTCATGTACTTCACCTTTTGGTTTCTTATCGGTTGGCAGGTAGGTGGACTTATTCTTGATTTCAATAAAATTATTATTCAGAATAAACTTATAGCTGCGCTCGTATTTCCCAATACCCGGTTCACCACCACCCTCACCTTTCCAAGTGCCGATGAAAGGCTTTAATGGAAGCCATGTGCTATCTCGATTTGTCTGAGAAAAAGAAGCCATAGGAATGAAAAGAAGGAGTAGAATTAAGTGTTTCATATTAGTTGCCCCTTTTAGCGGTGAAAAATCCTGATAATAGACCAACGATAGCGCCATGTTTGCTGGTGCTTTGGTTGCATCAAGTTAAAGAAAATTGAGTCGCTTTGAAGAATTAAAGCATGCGGAGATTGCAGAGCAATTAAACAATTCAATCAAAACGGTTGAGAATCATATGGGCAAGGCATTAAAAATACTGCGTGGTTTTTCTACATTAGCCTGCAAAATGAATTCAGGCCTATGCTATTAGCTTTCGATATTGGTAACAGTGACATCACCATTGGGTTATGGTCAGATAAAGAGTGGAAACACGTTTGGCGTATTCCCTCAAAAGTGGACCAGCCTGAGTTATATTACGGAGTAAAAATACGAGACTTTTTTCTGGAGGCGATAATAGCAGTTGATCGAGTGGAGACAATTGTACTAAGTAGTGTCGTACCAGGCCTTACAGACAAAATAAAAAGTGTCATCAAGCAGATTTACCAAAAGGAGCCCATCCTACTTGGTCCATCCGTTTATTCAAAACTTCCACTTAAGGTATTAAATCCTTATGAGATAGGATCAGATCTGGTAGCAAACGCTATGGCCGCGTACACTAAATTTCAACAGACGTGTATTGTGGTAGATTTTGGAACTGCCCTAACGTTTACCACAGTTTCGGGCGAGGGCGAAATACTTGGTGTTTCAATCGTGCCTGGATTGCGCACCGCCTTAAAATCACTCACACAAAATACAGCTAAGCTTTTTGATGTACCATTGGAGATGCCTGCTTCTGCGTTGGGCATAAATACGGTAACCGCTATTCAGTCAGGTATTGTGATTGGGTATGAAGGTTTGGTCAAGAATATGGTATTAGCAATACGCACCGAACTAAAAACCGAGTGCCCTGCTGTTGCCACGGGAGGCCTTTCCTTTGTCATTACTTCCTTGAAAGGGTTTTTCCATGTCGTTGATCCTCATCTCACTTTGGA
>JAENVX010000015.1 GCA_016650355.1 Bacteroidia bacterium
GAGTGTTCCTAATTCATTTTAAGGTTGCTATTTTGAAGTTCTTTCCAATCCTTCCTGCGCGCTCTTCATTTTAGGGTCGAGTTTCAAAGCCATTTCAAAGTGCTTCCTTGCTTCAGGTTTATTTCCTTGCTTCTCTGTGATTTGGCCTAATCGCATATAGGCTGCTGCGAGAGAAGGTTCATCGCCAACGGGTGTGTGGGTTAAATATTTTTTCAGTGATGCTTCTCCACGATCTAAT
Organism: Bacteroidia bacterium; assembly: GCA_016650355.1. Classification (GTDB taxonomy): domain Bacteria; phylum Bacteroidota; class Bacteroidia; order Cytophagales; family Cyclobacteriaceae; genus ELB16-189. The sequence goes on from JAENVX010000015.1 coordinate 239, forward strand.
TTCAAACCCGTAATGGCCGATGACTTTCCATACCAATAGTGATATAAATAATTATCCGGAGTCGTCTTTAAGGCTTCATCCAAGAGAGTGAGTAACTCAGATCCGACTGCTTTCGCTTTGTCTTCACCTCCACCCATAAAACCAGGAGCTTGCATGTAGGCTCCAACCAATGAAGCCCGCGCATTAATATTTTTTGAGTCGAGTTTGGTTGCTTTCTCCCAAGCCTTTAATGCTTTTGGCCCAACTGACATTTGTGTGAAGAAACTTGCATCAGCACCAATAGCAGCATACGAATCCCCAAGCCAGTTGAAGTAATCACCGCTATTTGGATTTACTTCCGTGGCGCTTTCAAAATAATCGACTGCATCATCATATTGCTTTTTATCGTAAGCAATTCTGCCCAAGTAGTACTGCGCAGCTGCATAGTCGCTTGAAGACTTTTCGATCGATTTGAATGACTTATTTGCCTCATCAATTTTCTTTGATTGATATAACGCCATTCCGTTTTTCAGAGGAGTTTGTGCCTCTGAACTGGAAAAAATTAAAAGTGCAACTGTAATACTTAATAGGTAGAATACTAATTTCATCATAAAGTGATTTGGTTAAATAAGCTTAAAACAATACACTAAGTCTTTCCAAATTTTCATAAGAGTCTATCCGACTAGTGAAGGGTGATTGCCTCTCCCTTTTTGACACTGACACCCTTTATCAATAGCCACAGCATGAGCACCAATTCACCAAACATGGCCGGCATTCCAATTGTAAAAACCAAGTCCTTGTATTCAGGGAGCACAATGCTGGTAAAACTCAGCAACACGTACACAATCCCATTGATAATTAACCATATCCCAAGAAAACGAGGAATGAAAACAGATTGATAAATCAGTATAGCAAGTGGAAAAAGCCAAAGACCCCAAAATAGTTCCAATGCTAAAACACTGTAGTCATTAATCTTAAGAAACGCCATAGCCAGATCTTGCCGTTGCGTCAATTCAAATGACTTCAAAATTTCTCCCTTTAGAGCTAAGACTGTTGCAATACTAAGTCCCGCTTTAACAAACGCCACAGGTACTTGCACCACTACAAAGGCTACTAAAAGTTTGGCGTAACGATCATTTACTGACCTAAACAAATGATAAAAGACCCATACCAAAAGCACCCACAGTATGCTTGTTATTAATCCTGAAAAAATACTGGTACGGAACAAGGTTTCATATTTTAGAATGTTTTGAGCTGAGGCCACACTATCACCACTTACAAAGATTTTAGGCGACACAAAAAACATATCATAAAAACCTGTTACAATCCACAGAAAGAATAGTAGACCAGCAAGTCTTGCGGTATTCTTGGGGTGTTGCATCTTAGTATCCATTGGTCTTGTCAGTTAAATCAATTGACTACTCTCAGATTGTTTCATTTTCCATTTCTCAACATCAACACCTTTAACCAAAAGCCATATGCTTAGTGATGTTTCCGCAACGAGAACGGGTATAATGATTATTGGAAATGTCCATGCTGTTAACGAAGGTTCCAAAATGTGCGTGAAGCCATTTGTTATATACCCGATTCCTGCAATTTGAACCAGGATGCCGAGCACTTTGGGTAGAAAGCCAGACTTGAAAATCAGATAACCATGAATCAGAAAACAACACCCGAGAAGCAGTAGTGAAATGCTATACCCATAGCTGTGAGATTTAATAGCAAAGTTGGTCATCGTGTAAAGCTGGTCCGCTGTAAACACTTCGAATAATTCTTTTTTGACTGGAAACAACGCCTCAATGAGATGGAGTAATGCTACAGCCTGGACGGTGATAGACACTAATCTAAAAAAGGCTGCTAGTAAATTGAGTTCTTTGTGTACTGGCCGCAACAAGAAGTAATAGATCATTGCCAAAATAAGGGTGCAAATGATGCAGAAGTATTCCAGTGCGATGCCGATACGCCATAGACCAGGTGAACCCATAATATTGTTTGCTGTTGCCGAATCGTTACCCGCTACAATAATTTTACCTCTGAGGAAAAACTCCGCGTAAAAACCTGCAACGATTATTACTAAATAAAGCAACCCACCGATTCTTGCATAAATCTGTGGTGACGTAATTTTATTTGGATTCATTTTTATTTTGTTAAATGGTACGCCTCAAAACATTTCTTGCACCGTGATATCTTCACTCCATTTTTAACCCGTTCACTGGATTTGATTTTATTACTTTTCTTATCTGTGTCGAGATAGTGATCACTAAAACCAAAATCAGGATAACCGAAGCCAAGGCAACACTCCAAAAGGTGATAGGCATATGAATAGGATAGGCCGAGTCCAAGATTGCTTTTATGGCCACATAACTCAATGGCGCACCTATGATTATCGCCACAACAAACAAAACCAAATACTGATTGGCAATATTGGTGGCAATATTCGCCACGCCCGCTCCCAGCACTTTACGTATACTGAATTCTTTCGTCCGACCAGACACATTCAAGGTAACTAAACCGTACAAACCAAGGCTTTCCAAAAGAATGGCGACTGTGGCAAACACTCTCCACACATGCCCGTGGATTTCTATCTGAGTATAATAAGAACCCCACACGTCTTCCTGATATCCCCCATTGAATGGGTTCTCTGGGAAAAGTTTTACCCAGTTTTCCTGTAACGCCTTGTGTGTTTCGAGTTCAGTGCCACTTCGCACCTTCATAGATAAAAACCTATAGTCTTCTTTTCCGGCAACCTTAAAAATCGTAGGCTTGATTAATTCTTCAAAGCTGTAGCTGTGAAAATCCTTTACCACACCAATCACTTCATATTGGATACTGTCCATAAGAAAAACTTTGCCTATGGCATTGTCCCATGATAGATTCTTAACCAAAAACTCATTCACGACTACTGCTTGTTTATCGCTTCCTTCATGATCATGGAATGATCTTCCCGAAATAACTTGCAATCCCATCGTCTCAAAATATTTTGGGCCCA
>JAENVX010000016.1 GCA_016650355.1 Bacteroidia bacterium
CTTCATGATATTGATATACCCTGTAATTAGCTTTCAGGATAACATTGGACACATAGGATCACGCGATCAGCTGATTGGCAAGCAACCATCTGCTGAAAAGATTATTAAATATTCAAATGAACTTCAGGTGACAGCACAGACACCTCCAACATTTTTAGTCCATGCCAGCGATGACGATGGAGTAAAATCAGCCAATAGTATTGTCTTCTATCAAAGTCTTTTAAAATACAAAGTGCCAGCCGAACTACACATTTATCAAAAAGGCGGACATGGTTTTGGTTTGAATAACAAAACCACGGATGATCTGTGGATGGAACGCTGTAAAAATTGGATGAAGTCAAGCGGTCTGTTGAATTGATGGTGAATAGAACCCTAATTGAAATGCAAAATAGGAACTTTCGCCTCTTACTTTTATTACTTTCTGCACTGCTGGTATTCTCTTGTGGCAACCCCGAGAGAGAATATAAAACATGGGAGGTTTACAATGGAACTAAAGAAGGAATTAAATATTCTTCCCTGACACAAGTAGACACTTCCAATGTCAATCAATTGCAGGTTGCATGGACGTACAACACCGGAGATGCTGATACATTGAATGCATCACAGATACAGTGTAATCCTATTGTAGTGGATGGCATACTATATGGTGTTGGACCACAGATGAAACTGTTTGCAATCGATGCCCTTACAGGAAAAGAGCAATGGGTCTTTGATGCTAATTCAAAAACAAGGCATGATGGTAATCGCAGGGCATATCATAATATGATCAACAGCAGGGGCGTGGCTTATTGGACGGACGGAAAGGTAGATAAACGAATATTCTTTACAGCAGGCTCCAATACGTTTGCGATTGATGCCAAGACAGGAAATCCGATAACAACATTTGGTGATAATGGGTCTATTGATCTCCACAACGATCTTGACCGTGATGTACATGATTTGTTTGTAGTGAACAGTTCCCCGGGGATTGTCTATAAAAACTTAATCATACTTGGTACCCGTGTTGATGAGGCTCCACCTGCTGCTCCAGGTCACATACGGGCCTATGATGTCCTTACCGGGAAACTGCAATGGATATTTCACACTATTCCGCAGCCAGGAGAGTTTGGTTATGAAACGTGGGAAGACGAAAACGCATGGAAGCACATAGGTGCGGCTAATACGTGGAGTGGATTTTCTTTGGACGAAAAGCGAGGGATTCTTTTTGCACCAACCGGTTCGGCCGCCTATGATTTTTATGGAGGCAAGCGCAAAGGGGCCAACCTGTTTGCCAATTGTCTCCTCGCATTAGATGCTTCAACAGGAAAGCGTATATGGCACTTTCAATTTATGCACCACGACTTGTGGGATAAAGATCTGCCAACACCTCCAACGCTGATTACTATCGAAAAGGATGGAAAGACCGTTGATGCGGTAGCACAGACTACAAAAAATGGAATGGTGTATGTGTTCGAACGTGAGACTGGAAAACCAATTTTTGATATTGACGAAGTGCCCGTTGACACCGTGAGTTATTTAGTGGGCGAAAAGGTGTGGCCAACGCAACCAATCCCGCGAAAGCCAGCACCCTTTGTTCGTCAATCAATAACTGAAAATGATATCAATCCATATTTAGCGGATAGTATACAAGCGCGATTAAGAGATGACTTAAAAAGTTATCGGCATGGCAATATGTTTATGCCTCCAGGCACTACACCATCCATTATACTCCCAGGATATGATGGAGGTGGTGAGTGGGGTGGGGCAGCGTTTGATCCACAAACAGGAGTACTTTATGTAAACGCTAATGAGATGGCGTGGATCATGAAGATGAACGAAAACAAAATGGAACAACCGAAAAAGGAATCATGGTTGCAAGCCGGTGAACGTCTTTACAAGCAGAATTGCATGACTTGTCATGGCGCAGACCGGAAAGGCACTGGCAACAATCCAACGGTGGTTAACATTCGATCGAAATATACATTGAATGATTTTATTGGACTGGTTGAGAATGGTCGAAGAATGATGCCAGCCTTTAAACAGTTTGATGAACAAGAGAAAAACGCCATCGCGTCTTATTTATTAGGAATGAGAGCAGACCAGAAAAAAGATTTTATCGCGGGCATTACCAAAATCGACACAGTGAATTTTATGCCTTATAAAATGAGTGGCTACAACAAGTTTCTGAGCCCTGATGGTTATCCTGCCATCAGTCCGCCTTGGGGAACATTAAATGCAATCAACTTAAATACAGGTGAGTTTGTATGGAAGACAACCCTTGGTGAGTACGAAGAATTTAAATCACGTGGTATACCACCTACTGGCACAGAAAATTATGGAGGCCCTGTGGTAACCGCAGGAGGTTTGGTATTCATTGCGGCATCACGCGATAGTAAATTCCGTGCCTTCAATAAGGTGACTGGAAAAATTGTTTGGGAATATAATCTTCCTGCTTCGGGCTTTGCAACTCCGGCTGTTTATGAGTTGAATGGCAAGCAATATATTGTGATTGCCTGCGGGGGTGGAAAACTTGGTGCCAAATCAGGGGATTCCTATTTGGCGTTTGCGTTGCCATAGAAAGCCATGCTCCTCACATCGAATAAAGCATATCTAGGAATTCCGTTTTGGACATATTTAATGCGCGTAAATGCTGTTTGATTATAAACTCTGGAACGGGATCTATATGCGACTGAACAGTTATAGGCCGATTTAAATCTGACCTTGAGTAGTGATAATGACCTCCTTTAGTACGAATGCGTTTGCACTCAATGTGCTCTAGAAATTCCAGGTAATCCTTTAAGCCAATATTTCTTAAGTGCCGGGCGGACATTTTACCTTAGCAAGGCACAGAAACAGTTTGGTCAAATTTGGTGAACTGCTTCTCATTTAAAATTTCAGCTAAATAATCGTTTTTGGCGATGAGATTAGCCAGGTCGGGTGACTTTAACTTTCTCTTTTTAATATCCCCAACTTTGATATTCCAGCCTAATCTTTTTAGTTCTTTAGAAAGTGTGTCTTTATGAATGGTGTAATTAAAAAACTCATCAATAGTTACTTCAAAAGATTGTTTAGCCTCATCCACATTATTGCCATAGCCACTTAGGTCAAAAGCCGGACTATATATAATAGTTCGACCATCCTCTACAAATTGAAATAGGCCAACAATCACATCCACCTTTGCTGCACTATTAGCAAAACGGCCTGAAAAATTAAGGTTTTTCATTAATCTGATTTTAACCTTGCTAATTAAACAAAAATTTATGTAAAATCTGAACCTCATTATCTAATGCTTCTTAAGGATTCAGGTTTTAACAGCTCTACTTTCCGATACAAAACTTTGAAAAAATATTTTCTAGCAAATCATCTGTTGTGATCTCACCTGTAATTTCACCAAGGTAATGCAGCGATTGCCGAATGTCCATCGCCAGGAAATCGCCCGTCACACCATCGTCCATGCTTTTTAATACGCGGCTTAAAGAATCAAATGTCATCGTTAGGTTTTGATAATGACGCAAATTGGTGACCAACACATCACCTTGCTTTACGGTGTTGATATGCACTTGGTTTAGAATCAAGTTTTTTAACTCTTCTATGTTGGTCTTCTGTGCAGCAGATATCATTACAAAATCCTGGTTTTCCAGACTTCTAAGAATAAATCGATTTGCCTTATCCACTTTGTTCCCCACCTTAATGAAAGGAACGCCTAGCAGTTTCAGTTCATCTTCTTCCTGCTTTATTTCGGTAGAATTAGTCTGAGAAAGATCGAACATGTAGAGGATCAACGAGGCTTGTTTCATTTTTTCGCGCGTTCGCCCAACTCCAATAGCCTCTATCTCATCTTGTGTATCACGCAGACCGGCAGTATCTATAAAACGAAAGGTGATACCGCCAAGTATCATCTCATCTTCAATGGAATCGCGTGTTGTACCGGGTATGTGCGAAACAATAGCGCGTTCTTCGTTCAATAGCACATTCAGTAACGTTGACTTTCCTGCATTGGGCTTGCCCGCGATGACTGTTGGAACCCCGTTCTTGATTACGTTCCCCTGATCAAATGATTGAATGAGTACTTGTAAATACGATTGAATTTTAAGAATTAAGTTTTTGAGATCATCCCGCTTGGCAAACTCAACGTCTTCTTCGCCAAAGTCGAGTTCAAGTTCAACAAGAGAAGCAAAATGAATGAGCTCTTCGCGAAGGCGTTTTATTTCTTGTGAGAAGCCACCGCGCATCTGGTTGTGTGCAGCCTGCCGTGCATTGTCGGTCTCCGCATGGATCAAATCTGCAACAGCCTCGGCCTGTGCAAGATCGAAACGTCCGTTTAGAAAAGCACGCTTGGTGAATTCACCAGGCTGTGCAAGTCGGGCGCCATTTTTCAAAAGAAGTTTTATTATTTCTTTAATGATTATGGGTGAACCATGGCAGGAAATCTCTACTGCATTTTCATGCGTAAAGGAGTTAGGTTCCTTAAAGACGGAGACCAACACATCGTCAATTGTTCTTTCTCCATCAGTAATCGCCCCAAAATGAATTGTATGAGATTGTTGCTCTAAAAGGTTTTTACCAGCAAATGCAGTCTGAGCTATTTTTATAGAATCTTTTCCCGAAAGGCGAATGACAGCCAGTGCACTCACGCCTTGAACCGTGGCCAGTGCAACGATGGTGTCATCGTGATTGTTGGGAGCGTGAGCTTTTGGACTCATTTAATAATATGAAGCTATAAATTATTAATTCGTTGTTATTTCTCCCGTACAATCAAAACGGGGATGTCCACTCTATGCCTTACCGTATCAACCGTAGTACCAAAAATCAGGTCTTTAATAAAATTATGACCATGCGCACCCATCACTAAAAGTTCGGCATTAAACTCTTTGACAAACTTGGGTATTGTACGCTTTGGATTTCCGTACCCAATCCTCATTTCTACCTTAAAGTTTTTGTCCTGTAATTGTTTTACATATGCGTGTAAGGCATTTGCATCCTCACTAGATTCATGGTCGGCAATATCACTACCATATACCATAGCACCGGCTGTTTCAACAACGTGGATCAATAAATAGTTGGCCTGTTCTCCACCCTGAGATAGTGCACTTCGAATGGTAAGGGAATCAATCGATGAAAAATCGATACAAATTGCTACGCGGCTGTAAAGCGGTTTTTCTGAAACATCCAACACTGCAGCGGTGCCGTGTGGAATTTTCGCCTCCCGCTCAGATGATCGTCTCATGAGCAAAGGTTTGATGGTAATGTATAACAACAGAACACCTGCGCCAATACAAACAGGAACAACGGTTGACCAAATGATCCAGACGCTGTCTCCAGCAGTATTCATCCATAGGCTTACCTCTTGATACACAAGTTTTATGTTAAGTGAAACAATGATGAAGGCAACTGCCCAAGCTGCAATCTTCATCCAAAGTTTAATAGCATAGGCACCCATTTTTATTTTGTCACTGGTAAAGTGAATAAGAGGGATGACCGCAAATCCAAGCTGAAGGCTAAGCACCACCTGGCTAAAAACAAGCAGCTCGCCTGTTTTAGTTTCACCATAAATGAGAATAACAATATAAGCAGGAATGATAGCAATCAACCTTGTAATAAGTCTACGCAACCAGGGAGCAATCCGTAAGTTTAAGTATCCTTCCATCACGATCTGGCCTGCCAACGTTCCTGTGATAGTAGAGCTTTGGCCCGCTGCAATTAACGCAATCCCAAAAAGGAGTGGGGCTAATTCTGTGCCAGTGAGGGGTGATAAAAATTTATACGCGTCCTGTATGTCCGAAACTTCATGCATTCCAGCTTTGAAGAAAGTAGATGCCGCCAGAATAAGTATTGCAGCGTTAACGAAGAAAGCTGCATTCAGGGCAATCGCAGAATCGATGAAATTGTATTTAATTGCTGTCCAAATTCCTTTTTCAGTGGTGTCGAACCTTCGGCTTTGCACGAGGGATGAGTGTAAATATAAATTGTGAGGCATTACCGTTGCCCCGATAATTCCAATGGCAATATAAAGTGCAACATCATTCGGGATGGAAGGAACCAATCCTTTGACGAGGTCGCCCATAACGGGTTTTACCAAAATCATTTCTACGAGAAAAGCTGCACCTATAATCGCCACCAAAGCAATAATGAATGCCTCTATCTTCCTAATTCCATAATTTTGTAAGATCAACAGGAGTAGTGTATCCAATACTGTCAGGCTGACTCCCCAGACAAGAGGCAAACCAAACAACAGCTGTAGCCCGATCGCCATTCCTAATACCTCCGCGAGGTCACATGCGGCAATTGCTAACTCAGCTAATATCCACAGGACAAAATTTACAACAGGCGGAAAGGTTGCACGGGAAGCTTGTGCAAGGTCTAATTGACGCACTATACCTAGCCTCGCGCTTAGACTTTGCAAGAGAAGGGCCATTATATTAGACATTAACAGCACCCACAGCAGGGTATACCCAAACTGACTGCCGCCTGCTATATCGGTTGCCCAATTACCGGGATCCATATAGCCTACGCTTACCAAATAGGCAGGGCCCATAAAGGCAAATAGTTTTCGCAATCCTCTGCGGTTGGTATCAACAGAGGCGTTTACTTCACTTAACGATTTTCTATTTGCTTCACTTCGAGTGACCATTTCTATTTCTATGTTATTGCGTTACTAGTATGTTTTTGGAGACCTCTTTGGAGATAAAGAACTTCTTGTCTCCAATGTGAACCTCCATCGATTCATCATACTCCTCTTTGCCAGCCACTTTAATTTTCCTTCCAGGCTTGGCACCAATTTTATCCAAGTACTTTAAAAGGTTAGAATCCGAATCTTTTACTGCTATAATTATCCCTTGATAGCCCTCACCAAGTTGGTCTAATGAAACCTGAGGTCGAGTGCTAATCTTACCCTTTCCATCGGGGATGGGATCACCATGCGGATCTGCTTTGGGGAATCCTAGAAACTCATCCAGCTTGTCGATAAGGCGAATGGAATGAATATGTTCTAATTCCTCGGCCACTTCGTGCACCTCGTCCCAATTGAAGCCAAGTGTTTGCACTAAAAAAGTTTCCCAAAGCCGATGTTTGCGTATGACGTGCAGCGCTTTTGTTTTGCCGGCTGTAGTAACATTTACTCCATAATACTTTTCATAGGTGATTACCTCCTTTACGGAAAGCTTTTTGATCATGTCTGTTACTGATGCAGCCTTAGTGCTCATCGCTTCCGCTAACTCATTCGTTAAAACAGATTTTGTTCCTCCGTCCGAAAGGTGGTAAATGGCTTTAAGGTAATTTTCTTCTGTGAGGCTAAGCATGCTACTTTTGAAAGACTATCAAAAGTATAATATTTAGACTAATCTAAAAAATAATTTAGATTCAAATATTCTTTAGAAGTTGTTGGAGCTTGAGTTCTTCAGAAATCCAGGATACTTGGTCGGGCTCCTTAGTATAGAATGCCTCGGTCTTCATTTTTGAAAGTAATTCAATTGAA
>JAENVX010000017.1 GCA_016650355.1 Bacteroidia bacterium
ACCATTTGCGCAAGCATAACAGGTGCGATGGCATTTATTTTAAAAACAGTAGAAATCACTTCAGGTGACAACCGCTCGGTTATTCCACGCATGGATACACCTGCATTATTTATCAGGATATCAATTCTTCCAAAATGTTGAAGTGTTGCTGCTACTAAATTTTTGCAGTCTGCTTCTTGAGAAACGTCTCCTGAAAAATGTATGACTTCATAACCCAGATTCTTCAATTCCTGCTGGGTGGCCAAGAGCTTCTCTTTATCTCTTCCGTTTATCACAAGTTTAGCTTTGCTACGGCCTAAAAGATTAGCCAATGATTTTCCAATCCCCATGGATGAACCCGTGATAACAACAACCTTTTCCCTAACACTATATTTCATACAAATTCCCTTTAGTAGTTGCTCAATTTCATTTCTGCATTTCTGACTTTAACAATTCGCATTTCCGGATGAAACTTTAAAGCAAACAAGCTATTGGATAACGCCAGCAAAACATGAGCAACAAACGCCACCCAAATGGTTCCTGTTTGAAGAGTAGCTATACATAAAACTGTACCGAGCAATATAGCGCCAACGGTTTCGTCCAGTCCCTTGGGAATGTGTGATATAGAATAGAGCGCGATATTAATTGAGATGGCCGGCCAAATACCAATGACATTCACCAATGGGAAAAACAGAAATCCGCGAAATAATAATTCGTAACCAAACAAATAGGCAGACCAGGCTATGGAATACGAAACTATGAGTTTACCGTCCCATTCTTTTACCCGTATTTGCGGATACATCAAAAACGCTTTTTCTCTTCTTGCTGCAAACCGGTTCATGACTAGGATGATGAATCCAAGCACCAATATCCAGTAGAAAGAAATAATGCTTGTTCCTTTCGAAAAGCTTAATCCATAATCACTAAGTGAATAGTGCGGAAACACTATATAAAATAGAATACCAGGCAAGACACCCAGAATAAGTAAGCCTGAATACTTAGTAAATAAGATATATTTAATTTTTCCAACATCGGAAGATTGTTCTTCATAAAAATATTTTCTAATTCTTTCTGAACTTAGAAGGCTCCAGTAGAGAATAAAAAAAAGAGCAGACCCAACAATAGATACGATGCAGGTAAGATCAGATTCATTCAAAGAAATAATGTTTTTCATAGGTAGGCATTTAACTGTTTATGATTCGATCCAATCAGACATACTTATTTGCTTTGAACCATTCAAATGATTCCAGAATAGCTACACGTAATGGAGTTTGAGGAAGCTTTAATTCTTCAATTGCTTTCCTTGGTGTGAAGTAGTGATCATCAAGTGCAATTTTTGCAACAGCCAGGCTTATAATGGGAGCTATTCCAGTAATTCTTGCCTTAAAGGATGACAGATGTCCAATAAGGAGCACCAACCAATCTGGAATTTTTCGTTGAGGGGGCGTTACACCCAATGTAGTACCAATGAGCGCAAATGCTTCTTCATACGAAAGGTTGGCATTACCAAGAATGTAACCTTCCCCTGATCTTCCCATGGTGAGCGCATTGGCAATGGCGGTTGCTGCATCTTTGACATAGATGTAATTTCTTCCACCGCCAGTGAAGCCCATGATTTTTTTCTTGCCAAGAGCAATAATCATGGAGCCAGAGCTGGGTCCGGAATCGAACGGACCAATCATAAATGTTGGATTTACTATTACCGCATTCAATCCCATTTTAACATTTTGAATTACTACTTGATGTGCTTCATACTTACTGTCCAGATAATCGAGATTGTACTTATGAGCCACATACGCATTTTCTTCTTTTCCCGGTTTTTCCTTGGTGCCAAATCCGTAGGAGTTTGCCGTGCCCACATAAACCATTCGCTCAATGTTAGACTCACGTGCGCACTCAGCCATATTTTGAGTGCC
>JAENVX010000018.1 GCA_016650355.1 Bacteroidia bacterium
CCTTTTTTACCCACCTCTTATAAAAACTCATTCGATAGATTAAATTAAATCCCTCCACCGTGTTAAATCCTCCATATGGAGAATGAATACGGAAGTCCGTGGTTTTACCAAGTCCATAACTATCTCCAAGAAATACATCCCAAATCTGAAATCCTTTTTTACTGTTCTTTCTACCATTTCTCAATGTATCGCCTTCGTCTTTCTTACGCTGAACTTCTGAGATGCTATCACTCTTTTGATATCCCTTCTCCTCTTCCTTGTCCAACGGAGCAGGACGCATCTCAGTCCAAAAGGTCGAATCTTTTTTGTAGGCAAGCGAATCCACCGAATACTTAGTTTCTGATATCACATCCGGTTCCTTGGTTTCCTTTTGTTCGGCCTTCTCATACTCTTTCACCAGCTGTTTCAATTCTTTGTTGGTGACTTCATTTCCAGATTCAACACGTTCTTTTAATTGCTGACCTTTCTTGCTGAACTGTTGCTTCACTTGTTTGGCCTCTTCCTTTTGAACTTTTTCATCTATTACCGTCATTTCAAGCTGCAACTCAGGGTTGAGTGTAATCTTATAGTCTTTTACCGTTGCGAGGTATGTTCCTTCAAAGTCAAATCCAAAAACACTTCCATCAACGATAAATTGCTGTGAGATAGGCATCCATGCCTGCCCGACTACTCCACTTAAGTTGACTTTATCCTCAATTGGATTATAGATTTGTTTGATCTTGAAATTGATTCCCATTTTTGTTGTGCGGAAATCCAGACTATGGATGCTCCAAAAGTCTTCCACAATAAAAATGATCCCCTCAAATATATTATCACCCTTAGACCTCGGTGTTACTTTAATTTTACTGATATCATAGTTCCTGTCCTTGAAAGATCCCAGGTATTCAAAGCGATAATATGAAAATGATTTTGGTGAAAGAGGCGAAACTGTTTCTGCAATCTCGGGTTCATAAAAACTGCCGAACACATAGGCGTTGGGAGAGCCATCATTCCCCGTATTATTTTTTCCGGTGGTATAAACAGCTATAACTTTTTCCTCAAACTTATTGGGACGAGTGTATTTGATTTCACTTACCGACTCCTGGATAAATAGTCGGTCTTTCGTAATCCCCTCCTTTTCAAGCGCCTTCTTCGCAAGCCACGGGTAGTCAGTAATCTTACCCTTTCCTTTAATGTAGACTTTAGCCGTATACGAATCAATCTGTTGCGTGTGGAATTTTGCTTTTGCGATTGCCTTTCGCATAATCGTGTAAGCAGGATCCTCCTTACCCGCATTAATGGTAACATTTTGCAATACCATCACCTGGGTTTTAAGAGTGATGTTGATTTCCTCAAAACTATCTCCTATATCAATCCTTCTGAAGGTAGACTCATACCCTAGATATTGAAATAGAACTTCATAACTTCCGGGGCTTAATAGGACCTCATATCTACCTTCCAGATCGCTTGCAGACCCTGTACCAGTCTGTTTCACAAAGATTGTTGCATAGGCCAAGGGAATTCCATCATCACCTTTTATCTGGCCGCGAATGCCTCCACCAAAAGTCAAATTACCCCATAGCAGCGTAAAAATTGAAAAAATTAGTAGGCGGACTGATTTCACTACCTGCATAGACGCATAGATTGCTTATAAGTTGCGAAATAACGCCTTTAACGAAAGAAATTCTTTGTGCGAATTGTTTGCTCGACTACTTCCGGAACGAGGTAACGTATGGATTTATTGTTTTTCACGCAATTACGAATATAAGTAGCAGAGATATCGAGCAGTGGTGCCTCAACCATTTTCACATTGGGATGACGTCTTAAATCAGAGGATGTTACATGCGGCCTAGGATAAACATATAAACCATGCTGCTCAAGAATTTGCTCGTGGTTTCTCCATTTAGTAAAATTCTCAAGGTTATCTTCACCAATAATAACTTTGAATTCCTTGCTCGTATACTTTTCAGTGAGGTGGGTTAAAGTATGAATCGTATAGCTGGGTGTTGGTAAATGGAACTCAACGTCCGACACTTCTAATTTATAATGATCGCCAATTGCAGCCTTGACCATATCGTATCGATCAAACTCATGAAGCAGGCTATTACTTTGTTTAAATGGATTTTGAGGTGATACAACAAACCAGACTTTATCGAGATCGGTATTCTCTGCCATCACATCCGCAATAATAAGATGGCCAATATGAATTGGGTTGAATGAACCAAAAAATAGACCGATTTTTTGCAGGGCTGACATTCAATTCATGATGTTAAAGAATAACATCTAAAATTTACTCTTAAATTCATCATATAAATTTTGAGCCTCTTTCAATGACTTTTGCAAATCTTCATTCACCAATACAACATCAAACTTATCCTGAAAAGTCATCTCAAACTGAGCCTTAAAAACTCTGCGTGAAAGGCTATCAGGTGTTTCTGATTGGCGATCATTCAGGCGTTGTTTTAATGTTTCTAAAGAAGGAACCTTTACAAAAATGGCGAGGGCCTTATTTCCAAAGAATTTTTTTAAGTTGATTCCTCCCTTAACATCCACATCAAAAATCACGATCTTCCCTTCACTCCAGACACGTTCAATCTCAGATTTAAGTGTCCCATAAAAATTACCCGCGTAAACTTCTTCCCACTCAACAAATTCGTCCCGATCAATTTTCTTCTTAAATTCTTCAGGGCTCAAAAAGTGATAATCCTTTCCATCTTCTTCAACACGGCCACGCTTATCACGGGTAGAAGCCGAAATCGAAAACCCCAGATCCTGGTTGTTTTTTAATAAATGGTTAACAATGGTGGTTTTACCAGATCCTGATGGAGCAGAAAAAATCAGTGCCTTACCATCCATCAAGTGGAAATTTTTTGATTGATCTGAGCTTGTAGCTCAATGATTAAATCTGGGGGTACATCGCCACCGCAACATTTTGACTTCAATAATTCTTTGATGGTCATTTCAAGATCGTATGTCTTGTAACAGGGCATGCAATTGTCAAGGTGCTGCTTGAAATAGTCCCGTTGCTCATTCGTGACTTCACTGTCAAGCATTTGCTGTAACATGTCCATGCAGGTACACTTCGTACCATCTTCTTTCAGGAAGGGATTGTTAGGTTTGCTCATACATTAGATTTATTATAACCCATCGATTTAGCGTACTCGCTTAACTTTTCCTTCAGCAGGTTTCTGGCACGGTGTAGCCGACTCCTTACAGTACCAATTGGAATGTCCAAAATTTTTGCCATTTCTTCATACTTGAATTCTTCCAGATCACTAAGGATAATCACAGTTCTAAAGTCAACATCCAATGAGTTCAATGCATTAGAAATTTCATCACCAATCATATCTTTAAGCGACTCCACCCGCAAGTCCGGTGTTATTTGCCTGTCTACCTCATCTGAATTATAATATGTCTCTACTTCTTGATAATCAACTTTCGAGGGCTCTTTGCTCTTCTTTCGATAGTCATTAATAAAACTGTTTTTCAGTATGCGGAACAGCCAGGCTTTTGCATTAGTTCCTTTTTGGAATGATTCTATAAAGCGATAAGACTTTAGGTAAGTATCCTGAACAAGATCCTTGGCATCGTCCCGATCAAACGTAAGGCGAAAGCCAAAATTATACATTGACCGAATGTGAGGCATAAACTCGCTATTGAAGATCTCCTTCTTTTCTTTTTCGGTATACTTTTGATGTGGCTTTTCTTCGACCATGGGGCTAAAAATAACAAAAATAAAATTGGCAGATTCAGGCTTTACCCCCTATTGCTCAATTATATTCTTCAATAACATATTCTCTCCAAATGTGGTGTCTCCTTCGGTGTGAAAACTGAAGCCATTGGATTTAAGTGATTGATATATTTTTTGCCTGTTCGCCTTTTCATCGTGAATTTCAATGGCTATCACCTTTGTCAGACTTAGGATCTGAGAGGCGATCTTTTCATCTTCAAATAGAAATTTTTCCGCCCCCTCAATGTCTACCTTCAGCAAATCAATATGATCCCAATGCTGCATCGTAAGAATATCAGCTATTCCATAACCTTCTACCTCTCCCAAGTCAGATTCTTCAACATAAAAACTGGCGCTTGTTCCCTGTCTGTAGTC